>JANYBE010000360.1 GCA_025360945.1 Rhizobacter sp.
GGCTTAGACATCGAACGTTTGCCCGACGCGCGCCACGGCCTGAACGACTACACCGGCTGGTTCGCGAGCAACCCGGATATGGCCGGCAACTACTTCGGCTATGACGGCCCGTTTCCGCCCTTCAACGATTCGTTGATCCACCACTACGTGTTCACGGTCTACGCTCTGAAGGTCGCGCGGGCGCCGGTCGAAGGCGCGTTCACCGGGCCGCAGGTACGCGAAGCGATTTACCCGCACATCCTCGCCGAGGCCACGCAGTCCGGTACGTACACTTTGAACAAACGGCTCGTCGGCTGACATGGAAGACAGCCAACCGACGCGGGTGCTCGCGATCCGCCACGGCGAGACCGCGTGGAATGTTGAGGGCCGCATCCAGGGCCAGCTCGATGTGCCGCTCAACGACACCGGCCGCTGGCAGGTGCACCGCCTCGCCCTGGCCATCGCCGACGAGGGCATCCACGCGGTCTATTCGAGCGACCTGCTGCGTGCGTGGGAGACCGCGCAATCTGTGGCGCGCGGCTGCGACCGGCCGATCGTCACCGACGTGGGCTTGCGCGAACGCGGCTTCGGCGTCTTCGAAGGCCTGAGCTACGCCGAGATCAACCAGCGCTGGCCCGAGCAGGCCGCACGCTGGCGCAAGCGCGATCCGGACTTCGCGCCCGAGGGCGGCGAGTCGCTGCGCCAGTTTTTCGAGCGCAGCGTTGGCACAGTGACGCGCCTGGCCGCGCTGCACCCGGGCGAGACGATAGCGATCGTGTCGCACGGTGGCGTGATGGACTGCATGTACCGCGCGGCCTCGCGGGTAGCGCTCGACGCGCCGCGCTCCTGGCAGCTCGGCAACGCCAGCATCAACCGCCTGCTCTACACGCCGCAGGGCTTCACGCTGATCGGCTGGAGCGACGATCACCACCTCGACGACGGCGCGCTCGACGAATTCACCGACACCGATGCGCCGCTGCGACGCACGGCCTGAGCCGACATGACCGGCCCGCAGATCATCGTCCTCGCGACGCCCGTGTTCTTCCTGCTGATCGCGATCGAATTTCTGATCGGCTGGAAGCGTGGCCGCAACACCTACCGCCTGAACGATGCGCTCAACAGCATTGCGCTGGGAGTGTTGAGCCAGCTGGTCGGTGTGTTCACGGTGTTGATGAGCTTGGGCATCTACACGCTCGTCTTCGAGCATGCCTCGCTGTGGCGGCTGCCGACCGACTTGATTTTGGTGTGGGTGGGCGGCCTGGTCTTCTACGACCTTTGCTACTACTGGCGGCATCGTTTTGGCCACACCGTCGCGCTGTTCTGGGCCGCGCACGTGGTGCACCACCAGAGCGAGGACTACAACCTCTCGACCGCGCTGCGCCAAACCGGCACCGGCTGGGTCGGCGACTGGGTGTTCTACCTGCCGATGGCCGTGCTCGGCTTTCCGCCGCTGGTGCTGGCGATCGTCGGCCTGGTCGACCTGCTGTACCAGTACTGGGTCCACACGCAGCAGATCGGCAAGCTCGGCTGGTTCGACCGCTGGTTCTGCGCACCCAGCAACCACCGCGTTCACCACGCGGTGAACGACAAGTACCTCGACAAGAACTACGGCGGCATCCTGATCATCTGGGATCGCCTGTTCGGCAGCTTCGAGCCCGAGGACGACGCCGTGCCCTGCGTTTACGGCACGCGTGGCCCGCTGCGCAGCTGGAACCCGCTGTGGGCGAACCTGCACAACTACGCCGACATGGCGCTGGACTGCTGGCGCGCATGCTCGTGGACCGACAAGCTGCGTGTATGGTTCATGCACCCTGGCTGGCGCCCGGCCGATGTCGCGCAGCGCTGGCCCAAGCCGGCATTTGACCTCGCGCGCGTCGAGCGCTTCGACCCGCCGATGTCGCGCGGCGCCCAAGTGCTGGCGATCGTGCTGTTCATCGCCGCGCTCAATGCGACGACGCTGTTCTTGTGGTTCGCGCACCGCCTGACGCTGACTGAGCAGATCGCCGCGGCGGCTGCGATCTTCGCGGCCCTGTGGGCTGTCGGTCGAGTCTGCGAACGTGCCGTGCGCGCCTCGGTGTTTTCCCGCAAAACCCCGCTCGGGGGCTTGCGGCCGGGACAGGAGTGAATAGACTGCGCGGCAGTTCCACTGAACTGCGTTCAACCTGCTGAACGAGGACGGCGGATCGTCCGGAGCCCTCCCTGCACGCCACCCCTTCATCGCTGCGAAGCACGCCGACCCGCCGCACCGCGCCCGCCGCCGCACCGCTGGTGCCGGCCGTGACGCGCGCGCTGGCGCTGCTGGACCGGCTCGCCGCGCAGCGCGAGCCGATGAGCTTGGCGCAGCTGACGAGCGAACTCGCGCTGCCCAAGAGCAGCGTGCACGGGCTGTGCAACACGCTGATGTCGTTCGGTTACCTGCGTCGCCAACCCGATGGCGCGTTCCTGATCGGACCGCGCGTGATGAGTCTGGCCGAGGCCTTCGTCTCGGGCACCGATGTCGCGCAGGAGTTCGCTGCGCTGTGGGCCGACGCCGGTATCGCGCCGCAGGAAACCGTGGTGCTGTCGGTGTTGAACGGCACCGACGCGCTGTACGTGGCGGTGCGCAACAGCGCGCGGCCACTGGGTCTGGCGTTCAACGTCGGCATGCGTTTGCCGGCGTACCTTTCTGGCAGCGGCAAGGCGATGCTCGCGTACCAGGCCCCCGACACCGTGCGCAAACTTTTCGCGGCCGGGCTGCACACGCATCTCACGCGCAGGGGCCCGCGCGAGGTCGAGGGCCTGCTCAAGGAGCTGGCGCAGACGCGCAAGCGTGGCTACAGCGTCGACGACGAAACCGTGCGCGAAGGCGTGTACTCGTTCGGCGCGCCGGTGTTCGACGCGGCCGGCAATGCCGTCGCTGGCGTCGCGGTGTGTATCAACAAGGCGCTTCTCGGTGCGGACCGAGGCGAGCGGCACCGCGAGGTGGTGCTGAAGGTGGCGCGCACCTTGTCGGCGCGCCTGGGGGCGAGGGCGACATGAGCGGTGGTG
>JANYBE010000408.1 GCA_025360945.1 Rhizobacter sp.
GCTCGAACTGCATCAGCACGCGGTAGACGGTCGCCAGACCGACATCGGCGCCCTCGGCGAGCAGCATCTTGAAGACATCCTCGGCGCTCATGTGGCGTTGCGAGGTCTTTTGGAACATCTCCAGCACCTTGATGCGCGGCAACGTGGCCTTGAGGCCGCTGTTCTTGAGTTCGTCGGCGTGCGTCATGGGTGAACAGGGCTGGAGGGCGTGGCCGCTAGAATCGCTCGATCATATCGAGCTTGGCGCCCGTCAGCGGCGCGCCGCAGTCCACATCATGGATTTCCTTTCCAAGTTTCGCGCGCTGCCGCTGGGCCTCGCGCTAGCCGCACTGCTGGGCAGCGCAGGTTGCCAGTCGTACTTGCGAACGTCCGACCGGCTGCTCGGCGTGATCACGCCGTACAAGGTCGAGGTCGTGCAGGGCAACGTCATCACCAGCGAGCAGGCGCAGCGCATCCAGACCGGCATGAACCGCGCCCAGGTGCGCGACGTGCTCGGCACACCACTGCTAGCCGACGTGTTCCACGCCGAGCGCTGGGACTACGTCTTCACGATCCGCCGCCCAGGTGCCGAGGCACAGTCGCGCCGCGTCGTCGTGCAGTTCACCGGCGACCAGTTCAAGAGCATGGACACCGGCGGACCGCTGCCCTCCGAGCGCGAGTTCGTCGCGTCGATCGACTCCTTTAAGACCTCGCGCAACGCGCCGCCGCTGGAACTCACGCCAGAGCAGGCCAAGGCGCTGCCGGTGCCTCCCAAGCCGCCAGTCGTCGAGGCCGAGCCGATCGGTCCGACGCGAGAGTATCCACCCCTCGAACCGCGGTCATGAGCCCCGAGCCGATTCGCGTCGCCATCGCCGGCGCGTCCGGCCGCATGGGCCGGATGCTGATCGAGGCGGTAGCCGCGGTCGACGACATGGCAATGTCCGGCACGCTCGACGTGGGTCTGGACACTCGCACCGGCCTGGCCAACGCGCAGGTGCTGATCGATTTCACCCGCCCCGAGGGCACGCTCGCGCACCTCGTGGTGTGCCGCGAACTTGGCGTCAACGCCGTGATCGGAACGACCGGTTTCAGCGCCGCGCAGAAGGACGAGATCAAGGCCCATGCCCAGCACATCGCGATCATGATGGCGCCCAACATGAGCGTCGGCGTGAACGTCGTCTTCAAACTGCTGGGCATGGCCGCGCGTGCGCTGAACGAGGGCTACGACATCGAGATCATCGAAGCCCATCACCGCCACAAGGTTGATGCGCCCAGTGGCACCGCGTTGAAGATGGGCGAAATCGTCGCCGCTGCGCTCGGTCGTGACTTAAAGGACTGCGCCGTTTACGCGCGCGAGGGCGTGACCGGCGAGCGTGACCCGTCGACCATCGGCTTCGCCACCGTGCGCGGCGGTGACATCGTCGGCGATCACACGGTGATGTTCGCTGGCACCGGCGAGCGCATCGAGATCACACACCGCTCGAACAGCCGCGCCGGCTACGCACAGGGCAGCCTGCGCGCCGCGCGCTTTCTGGCCGGCCGCCACAGCGGGCTGTTCGGCATGCACGATGTGCTGGGGTTGGGATGAGCGGAATCGGAAACTTCTGGGCCCAGGGTGACGCAATCATTCGCGGTGTCGCGCTGCTGCTGATGACGATGTCGGTCAGCGCCTGGGTCGTGATCCTCTGGAAGGGCTGGCTGCTACGCCGCGTGCGCAACGACACGGAACGCGCCGTGGGTGCGTTCTGGGCCGCACCCACGCTCGATGCCGGCCGTGAGGAGCTTGCCGCATTCGACCGCGAACGGGCGCTCACACCCCTGCTGGCTGCCGCGATGGCCACGCCGCCCGGCGGCACGCTCGAGGCCAAAGGCCACACCGCCTCGCAACTCACGCGCCGGCTGCGCGATGCGCTGCACGGCGTGCTCGCGCAATTGCAGTTCGGCCAGGTGTTGCTCGCATCGATCGGCAGCACCGCACCGTTCATCGGCCTGTTCGGCACTGTGTGGGGCATCTATCATGCGCTGCTCGGCATCTCGGCCGCCGGCTCGATGACGATCGAACGTGTCGCCGGCCCGGTCGGCGAGGCGCTGGTGATGACGGCGGCGGGCCTGGCCGTGGCGATACCCGCCGTGCTGGCCTACAACATCTTCGGCAAGATGGTCGGCTCCTGTGAGGCCGAGCTCGAAGGCTTCGCGCACGACCTGCGCGAGATGATCGTGGATTCCGCACCAACGGCCTGAGCACGATGGCCTTCGGACGCCTCGAACGCACGAGCGGCCCCGCGCCGATGAGTGATATCAACATGACGCCGCTGATCGACGTGATGCTGGTGCTGCTGGTGATCTTCATGATCACCGCGCCGCTGATGACCTCGAGCCTCAAGCTCGAGCTGCCCAAGACCGATGGCGCGCAGCCGAACGACTCGCCGCAGTTCATCAGCGTCGCACTCGACATGCAAGGCCTAATCTTCTTCGGCGAAGACGTGGTCGATGCGGCCGCCTTCGCCGCACGCGTCCAGGACACGGCGCGCAAGAACCCGCGCACCGAAGTCCAGCTGCGCGCCGACAAGAGCGTGCCCTACGGCCGCGTGGCCGAGGTGATCGGTGTAGTGCAGAAGGCCGGCCTGAGTCGCATCGGGTTCGTCACCGAACCGACCGAGGTGGCCGGCAGCAGCAAGCCCTGATCGCCAGGGCCCGCCGAGCGCCTCTCAGTTGATCTTTGGATTGCCGGCGCCCGTGGTCTGCATCTGCTGCAGCGCGCGGCGGGACTCCTCGCCCTGCTTTTCCTTTTCTTCCTTCGTCATCGGCGTCTTGTCATGCACCGGGATATGTGACCCGGTGCGGTAAACGAGCTCAGTGGCCGAGGCCTGCTCGGCGACGGGGGCGTCGGTGCTGGCGCAACCGGCAACGATCACAAGTGCCGCGGCAGCGGCGAAACTGAAATACTTCATGAGGCTCATGCAATGATGTTGAAGGCGAAATCTTAACGTGAGTCTTGCGTCATGCTGACCATCCACAACCCGCATCACCATCTACACCAGGGCCGCCACGAGATGTTCCGGGGCCGCTTGGTACCGTGTCATGAAACCGCGCAGCGCCTTGACCACGTGCTCGCCGAATTGAAGCGCCGCGCGATGGGCCCGCTGCGCGCGCCCGCCGCCGACACCGCCGGCCTGTCGCAGGCGCTCGCGCGCATACACGCGCCGCGATACCTAAACTTCGTCGAGCACGCGTGGGACGAGTGGGTCGCGCTTGATCCTGCCAACGCGCAGCAAGACGCGCTGCCCTCGGTCTGGCCGGCGCCGGGCATGCGCTTCGATGTGCTTCCCGACAACTTCGCGGCCCGCATGGGCCTGTTCTCTTTTGACGCCGGTACGCCGCTGACTGCCGGCAGCTGGGCCGCGGCACGCGCCGGCGCGGCCTGTGCGCTCACCGCGGCGCGCGAGGTTTCGTCCGGCACCGCGCACAGCGCGTTCGCGCTGTCGCGCCCGCCGGGTCACCACGCCGGCACCGACTTCTTCGGCGGCTATTGCTTTTTGAACAACGCCGCGCTGGCGGCGCAGGCGCTGCGCGATGGTGGAGCCGCGCACGTGGCCGTACTCGATGTGGACTATCACCACGGCAACGGCACGCAGGCGATCTTCTACGAGCGCAGCGACGTGATGACGGTGTCTATCCACGGCGACCCGCGCACCGAGTACCC
>JANYBE010000439.1 GCA_025360945.1 Rhizobacter sp.
ACCATGTCGAGCTGGTGCGCAAGGCCAGAGGTGCCGAGTTGCCCGAAAGCCTCTACACCGATCCGCTGATGTACCAAGGCGGCAGCGACAATCTTTTGGGCGCGTGCGACGACATCGTGGCCATAAGCACAGAACACGGCATCGACTTCGAGGCCGAGGTCGCGGTGATCACCGGCGACTTGGCCCTGGGCACCGCGCCCGACGCCGCGCTAGAAGGCATCCGGCTGCTGATGCTCGCCAACGACGTGAGCCTGCGCCACCTGATCCCGGCCGAACTCGCGAAAGGCTTCGGATTTTTCCAGAGCAAGCCCGCAACTGCGTTCAGCCCGGTCGCCGTGACGCCCGACGAACTCGCCAGCGCGTGGCGGCACGGTCGCGTGCACCTGAACCTCGAGAGCGTCTGGAACGGCAGAACAGTCGGCCTATGCGACGCCGGGCAGGAGATGACTTTCCACTTCGGCCAGCTCATCGCCCACATGTGCAAGACACGAAATGTGCGCGCGGGCAGCATCATCGGCAGCGGCACCGTCAGCAACAAGGATTGGTCGCGCGGCTACTCGTGCATCGCCGAGAAGCGCGCGATCGAGACCATCGAGGGCGGCGCGCCGAAGACAGAATTCATGCAATTCGGCGACACCATCCGCATCGAGATGAAGGGCGCGGACGGGACGAGCGTGTTCGGGGCAATCGCACAGAAGGTATCGCCACTACCATGATGAGTGGCGAGCTGCCGCGCAGCTTTAAGCTGGTCACCATCTGGCTGCTGCTGGGCGTACTGGCCTTCACCGCCATCCAGTGGTGGCTGCACCATGCGCAGCAGCCGCGCTTCCAGGTCAACGGCGAGGCGGTTGAGATCCGGCGCAGTGCCGACGGCCACTATCACTGGCCGGGGCAGATCAACGGCCACCCGGTCGACTTCCTGATCGACACCGGCGCGACCGGCACCGCGATCCCGGCAGCGCTGGCACGCGAGCTAGGGCTGGAGTCGCTCGGCGAAGTGCAGTCGAGCACTGCCGGTGGTGTCGTCACCGGCCACGTCATGCGCGCCGACATCGAGCTGCGCGGCGGCGTGAGCGTTCAGCGTCTGCCGGTGGTCGCGCTGGCGCAGCTGGGTGACAGCCCACTGCTCGGCATGGACGTGCTTGGACAGCTGCGCTGGCAGCAGCGCGACGCGGTGCTGCGCATCGAACCGGCCGCAGCCCACTGACCAAGGGCGCACACCTTCACATGGGACCCTCGTTTCGTCAGGCACTGATCGCACTGCTTTACGCACTGTCGTGCAGCCTGTGCTGCGCGCAAACACCGAATGCGCGCTGCCCGCCCGCGGCTGTGGCGCCCACGCCCGAACAAGTGCAGACCGGCATGAAGGCGGCGCGCAACCACGGCTTTCTTTGGCGCCTGCGCAAGGACGGGCGCGAGTCCTGGCTCTACGGCACGGTGCATGTGGCGCGCTTCGAGTGGAAGTTCCTCGGCCCCACGATCACCAACGCGCTGAAGGCCAGCGACACGATCGCGCTGGAGCTCGACGTGCTCGACCCAGACGTTCAGCAGCGCCTGGCGCAAGGCATGGCCACACCCTCCGGCACCATGCTGCCCAAGTCGCTACAACAGCGCCTGCGGCGCCAGGCCGAGGCCGCCTGCGTCGCGCCCCAAACGCTGGCTGCGCTCGCTCCCGAGATGCAGATCGCCGCACTCGAAAGCCTGGTGGGCCGGCGCGACGGCCTGGACCCGGAGTATGGCATCGACGTCATGATCGCTGGCTGGGCGCGCAGCGCGGGAAAGCCGGTGGTCTCGCTCGAAACGCCCGAGCTGCAACTCGCCACGCTGGCGATGCCAACGCCCGCCGAGACGCTGGAGTTCATCGACAGTACCTTGACAGAGATGGAAACCGGCCACGCCGCGGCATCGCTCAAGCGCATCGCGCAGGTCTGGGCCGATAGCGATCTGGACATGCTCTCGCGTTACGAATCCTGGTGCGACTGCATCAAGACGCCGAGCGACCGCGCCGCGCTCGTGCGCCTGCTCGACGAGCGCAACCCGGGCTTGGCCGACAGCATCGCGGTCTTGCACGCGAAGGGCCAGCGCGTCTTCGCCGCCGTCGGCAGCCTGCACATGATTGGTTCACTCGGTCTGCCTACACTGATGGCACAACGCGGATTCGTCGTCGAGGGCATCGCGTTCCCGCGCCGATGAATGCAAAATGGGCCGCGACCGCTTGAAGAACCAGGAGACAAACCCATGAGCGATGCATCCAGCTTCACCAAACTGGTCCCCGGTTTCGATTTTCTGCAAGGCCTGGTGAAGAACGCGGGCGCTGCGCTGCCGGGCATCGGCCAGTGGGTCGCGCCGACCATCGACCCGGCCGAACTCGAGAAGCGTATCGGGGAGTTGCGCACCGTGCAGTTCTGGCTCGAGCAAAACGCCAAGATGCTGGGCGCGACGATCCAGGCGCTCGAGGTGCAGCGCATGACGCTGTCGACGCTGAAGACGATGAATGTGCAGATGGACGGCCTGCGCGAGTCGTTGAAGATCCGCATGCCGGACGAGGTGGCCCCGGAGCCCTCCCCTATGGCCGCCGCAACGCCGCCGCACGCATCCGCCGGCGAACCCAAGCCCCTCGCGCCTGGGGTCGTCGACCCGATGCAATGGTGGGGTGCGCTGACGAAGCAGTTCACCGAGCTCGCCACCACCGCGATGAAGGACGGCGCCGCCGCTGCGCCACCGAAACCGGTGACCAAGACCGCACGCCTAGCCATTGCCAAGAAAGCGGCCCGCAAGAAGGCGGCCCCGCGCGCACGATGATGAAACGCTTTCTGCACGGCAACGCCACGCACCCCGATGCGCGCATGGCACTCGCATTGGCCGCAGCGCAGATCGAGGCGCAGCGCGGCGAGCCGCAGCACGCCGGTGCGCCCACGCTCGGCTGGATCTACCTCACCGATCACTTCGCGGCACAAGCCGATGCGCTGCTCGCCGACATGCAACAGCGCTGGCCCGGTGTGCAGTGGGTCGGTGCGAGCGGCGTGGGGATTGCGGCCGGCGGCGTCGAGTATTTCGACGAGCCCGCGATCTCGCTGATGCTCGCCGAGATTCCGCGCGAACAGTTCCGCGTCTTCTCGGGCGCTCGTCCGCTCGGCGGTTTCAAAGCCCACAGCGCGAACGTGCATGCCGACCCCGCCAGCAACGACGTCGCCGAGCTGATCCGCGACATGAGCACACGAACCACCACCGGCTACCTGTTCGGCGGCCTCGCCTCGGGCCGCTCCCGGGCGCTGCACATCGCCGATGGCGTGCTCTCGGGCGGCCTGTCGGGTGTGGCTCTGGCCGCCGATGTGGCGCTTGTCTCGCGCGTCACGCAGGGCTGTCAGCCGGTCGGGCCGCAGCGCATGGTCACCGCCTCCGAGCGCAATGTGGTGACGATGCTGGACGACGAGCCGGCGCTCGATTGCCTGCTACGCGATGTCGGGCTCGAAGGTGTCGAGCCGCGCGCCGCGCTGCCGCGCTTGCAGCAGATTCTGGTCGGACTGGGCGGCGCGAGCAGCGGCGCAGCGACCGAAGACAGCGCTACGCGTAGCGCCTTCGACCGCTTCGCGCACAGCGGGGCATTCGGCGCCGACACGCGCGTGCGCCATCTGATCGGTCTCGACCCGGGCCGGGGCGGCGTCGCCATTGCCGATGTGGCCGAGCCCGGCACACCGCTCGCGTTCTGCGCCCGCCATGTCGATGCGGCACGGCGCGATCTGATGCGCATCTGCGCCGAGGTGCGCGAGGAGGTCGAGCCCGAAACGCTGCCGCTGGCTACGGCGCACGCCCTGCGCGACGCACCCGTGGGTGAACCGTATCCCACGCCAGCTGGCGGCATCGCCGGTGCGATTTACGTCAGCTGCGCGGGCCGCGGCGGCGCGCACTTCGGTGCGCCCTCGGCCGAGCTCGCGCTGGTGCGTCACGCGCTCGGCGATGTGCCGCTGGTCGGCTTCTTCGCTGCCGGCGAGATCGCACGCGCAAATCTGTACGGCTACACCGGCGTGCTGACGGTGTTCGCCGGTCACCGATGAACGCGCCGTTGCCCACCGCCGTCGTGGCGGCCAAGGCGCGCGCTGATCGCCAGGCCGAAGTGGTCGCTGCCCTCGCGGCGCTGCTGCCGGCGCATGCACTGCTCTGGCACTGCGAAGACACCATTCCCTACGAATGCGATGGCCTGACGGCCTACCGCGAGCAGCCGCTCGTGGTCGCGCTGCCCGAGACCGAGGCCCAGGTCGCCGCGGTGCTGCGCGAATGCCATCGCCTGAACGTGCCGGTGGTCGCGCGCGGCGCCGGCACCGGCCTCTCCGGCGGTGCGCTGCCGAACGCGATGGGCGTGACCCTGAGCCTGGCCAAGTTCAACCGCATCCTGAATATCGACGCGACCGCGCGCACGGCAACAGTTCAGTGCGGCGTGCGCAACCTCGCGATCAGCGAGGCCGCCGCGCCCTACGGCCTGTACTACGCGCCCGACCCGAGCAGCCAGATCGCCTGCACGATCGGTGGCAACGTGGCCGAGAACTCCGGCGGCGTGCACTGCCTGAAGTACGGCCTAACGCTGCACAACGTGCTGCGCGTGCGCGGCTTCATGGTCAGCGGCGAGGCGGTCGAGTTCGGCTCCGAGGCGCTCGACTGCGCGGGCCTGGACCTGATGACGGTGCTGGTCGGCAGCGAAGGCATGCTCGCGGTCACGCTCGAAGTGACCGTCAAGCTGATCCCGAAGCCGCAGCTCGCACGTTGCATCATGGCCAGCTTCGACGACATGCGCAAAGCCGGCGACGCGGTCGCCAACGTGATCGCCGCCGGCATCATCCCGGCCGGACTCGAGATGATGGATAAGCCGATGACTGCCGCCGTCGAGGACTACGTGCACGCCGGCTACGACCTCGACGCGGTCGCGATCCTGCTGTGCGAGAGCGACGGCACGCCCCAGGAAGTCGCGGAAGAGATCGGCCGCATGGAAACGGTGCTGCACAGCAGCGGCGCGACGCGCATCGAGGTGAGCGCCGACGAAGCGCAGCGCCTCAAGTTCTGGAGCGGCCGAAAGAATGCCTTCCCCGCCACCGGCCGCCTGAGTCCGGACTACATGTGCATGGACTCAACGATCCCGCGCAGGCGCATCGCCGACATCCTGCTCGCGATCTCGGAGATGGAAACAAAGTACGGCCTGCGGTGCGCCAACGTCTTCCACGCCGGCGACGGCAATCTGCACCCGCTGATCATGTTCGACGCGAACGACGCCGATCAGCTGCACCGCTGCGAGCTGTTCGGTGCTGACATTCTCGAGACCAGCGTGCAGATGGGTGGCACGGTGTCGGGCGAACACGGCGTGGGCATCGAGAAGTTGTCGGCGATGTGCGTGCAGTTTTCGCCCGGAGAGCGCGAGCAGATGATGGCCGTGAAGCGCGCGTTCGACCCGAAGGAACTGCTGAACCCCGGCAAGGTGATCCCGTCGCTCGCGCGCTGCGCCGAGTACGGCAAGATGCACGTGCGGCGTGGGTTGCTGCCGTTCGCCGACATTCCGCGCTTCTGACGATGAATCACAACGATCCTGCGCTCCAGGTTCTGATCGACCGAGTGCAAAGCGCGCGCGCAGCCGGCGCACAGCTGTGCATCCGCGGCGGCGGCACGAAGGAGTTCTATGGCGAAGTGCCGCAGGGCGAGCCGCTCGACACGCGCGTGCTCGAAGGCACGTCCAGCTATGAACCGACCGAGCTCGTCGTCACAACACGCTGCGGCACTTCGCTGGCCGAGCTCGAAGCTCTGCTCGCTGCGCAGGGCCAGTGTCTGCCGTTTGAGCCTCCGCATTTCGGCAACTCTGACCTGGACGCGCACGCACGCGGCGCGACGGTCGGTGGCATGGTCGCGGCCGGGCTGTCGGGCCCGTCGCGCGCCGCGGTCGGCTCGGTGCGCGATCACGTGCTCGGTGCCACGCTGCTCAACGGAAAGGGCGAGGTGTTGACCTTCGGTGGCCAGGTGATGAAGAACGTCGCCGGCTACGATGTCTCGCGCCTGCTGGCAGGCTCGATGGGCGCCCTGGGCGTAATCCTGGAGGTCTCGCTGAAGGTGCTGCCGGTTGCTCCCGCGACGCTGACACTGCGCATGGAAATGGATCAAGCGAGCGCGATCGCGCATCTCAACTCCTGGAGCGGCCAGCCGTTGCCGCTGAACGCCTCGGCCTGGTGGGACGGCAACCTGATCGTGCGGCTGCGCGGTGCGCTCGCCGCGGTGCAGGCAGCGCGCGTGACGATCGGTGGCCAGGTCGTCGAGCCGCAGTTCGCGAGCCCGTTCTGGTCCGGGCTGCGCGACCACACCGACGAGTTCTTCGCAGGCGCGCACGCGGCGGTCGAGGGCGGTGCGGCGCTGTGGCGGCTGTCGCTGCCGTCGATCGCGGCACCGCTCGCGCTCTCGGGCGAGATGTTGATCGAATGGGGCGGCGCACAGCGCTGGCTGTGCAGCGCGATGCCGGCCGGCGCGGTGCGCGATGCGGCCGCGAAGGCTGGCGGCCACGCGACGCTGTTCGCCGCGCTCGACAAGTCACCCGGTGCGTTCGCGCCGCTGCGATCGCCGCTCGACCGCATTCACCGCGAGCTCAAGAAAGCCTTCGACCCTGCCGGCATCTTCAACCCCGGCCGCCTTTACCCCGGACTCTGATGCAAACCAACCTCGCCCAAGAGTTCAAAGGCACACCCGAAGGCAGCGAAGCGGAGGCCATCCTGCGCAAGTGCGTGCACTGCGGCTTCTGCACCGCGACCTGCCCGACCTACCAGCTGCTCGGCGACGAGCTCGACGGCCCGCGCGGCCGCATCTACCTAATGAAGCAGGTGCTCGAAGGCGCGCCGGTCACGCGCAGCACGCAGCAGCATCTCGACCGCTGCCTGACTTGCCGCAACTGCGAGAGCACCTGCCCGTCGGGCGTGCAGTACGGCAACCTGATCGACATCGTGCGGCCCATCGTCGACGCGCGCGTAGCCCGCCCGAAGCGCGAACGCGCGCTGCGCTGGTTGCTCAAGCAAGGCCTGCCCTCCCCGTTGTTCGCGCCGGCGATGAGGCTCGGCCAGCTGGTGCGGCCCTTGCTGCCGGCCTCGTTGAAGAACAAGGTGCCCGCATCCCCGGCCTCGCGTGCCCACCAATGGCCGACGCGCACGCACCCGCGCAAGGTGTTGATGCTGATGGGTTGCGTGCAGCCAGCGATGCTGCCCAACATCAACAGCGCGACCGCGCGCGTGCTCGACGCCGCCGGCATCCAGACCGTGGTGGCCGACGAGGCCGGCTGCTGCGGCGCGATCCGCACCCATCTGAACGACACGCAAGGCGGCCTGGACGACATGCGCCGCAACATCGATGCGTGGTGGCCGCTGATCAACGCCGGCGGCTTCGAGTGCATTGTGATGAACGCGTCGGGCTGCGGCGTCACGGTCAAGGCCTACGGCCACGCGCTCGCACGCGACCCGGTCTATGCCGAGAAGGCCAGGCGCATCAGCGAACTCACGCGCGATCTGAGCGAGTTGCTGCCCGATCTCGTGCCGCGCCTCAAACCGAAACTGCGGCTGCGCGAGGTGGCCACGCAGCTCGCCTTTCATCCGCCCTGCACTCTGCAACATGGCCAGCAGCTGCGCGGCGGCGTCGAGATGCACCTGAACGCGCTCGGCTTCAACGTGCAAACGAGCGCCAGCGAGTCGCACCTGTGCTGCGGCTCGGCCGGTACCTATTCGGTGTTGCAACCTGAACTCGCGTACCAGTTGCGCGACCGCAAGCTCGGCCACCTCGCGGCGCTCGAGGCGCAGACGATCGTCTCGGCAAACATCGGCTGCATCCAGCACTTGCAGACCGGCACGACGACCCCGGTGCGGCACTGGATCGAGCTACTCGACGACGCCATCGCCTGACGACCCCCGCCGTGCCGGGCTGGAAGTTCGTTGCAGATTCGGATAGTATCCGCCACGTTTTGTTACATCCACAACACGAGGAGGGTTCACGTGATCAACATGAGCAACTGGTTTTTGCGCCTGGCTGTCCTGTACCTGATTGCCGGCGTCGGCCTGGGCCTCTACATGGCAGCCAGCAACGACCACTCGATGTTCCCAGTGCACGCGCACCTCAACCTGCTGGGTTGGGTGTCACTGGCTCTGTTCGGACTTTTCTATCGTGTCGTTCCGGCCGCCGCCGCGACGACTCTGGCCAAGCTGCACTTCTGGGTATACGTGCCGGCACATTTCGTGCAGATGGTGCTGCTGGCAATGTTCTTCCGCGGCGCCACCGCGATCGAACCAGCGCTGGGCGCGGTGTCGATGATCGTCGGCGCCGCCATCGTGGTCTTCGCCGTCGTGGTCTGGAACAACACACGGGCGAGTCCTTGAGCCGGCGCCGCCGCTAGTGTAGTGCGTCAATTAGAAGTGTTCTTATTCAATGCTGCCCGGGCGCGGGTGACTTTGGCCAGGATGTCCTTGGCTTTGGCCGTCCAGATGAAGGCCTTGGGCTGGTCGTTGTGCCGCTTGATGTATTCGTTGAT
>JANYBE010000459.1 GCA_025360945.1 Rhizobacter sp.
CCACCTTGGCCTTGAAGAGCGGCGAGTGGTTCCTGCGGGGTCTCTTGCTCATGTCCATCCTGCATTCTCGGGCCTCGGGCCCGGGTTGATGCCGCAGAGCTTCCACTTATCCCGCTGTTCAGAATTCCGGCGCCACCTCTCGGTGAATGGGAAGGGTATCGCCGCGGCAAGCTCAAGAGCGCCCAGCGACGACCTTCGATCATGGCCGCGTGTTGGGTTCAAGCTGGCCTATGGTGATGTCATGATTTACGGAAAGCTCGACAGTTCGGCGCCTTCCACTGGGCGCGGTGCGCTGCAAACCTCTGACGCCACAATCGGCGCATGGGGATCCTGAACCAACGCAGCTCCGGCGTCCTGCTGCAGATCACGTCGCTGCCCGGCCCGCACGGTATCGGCGACTTCGGGCCCGAAGCGTTTCACTTCGTCGACTGGCTTGTCTCGGCCGGCCAGCGCCTTTGGCAGTTGTTGCCGACTACGCCGATCGGCCCGGGGGACTCGCCGTACCAGAGCGTCTCGGCGTTCGCCGGCAGCCCGTTGATGGTGGCACTCGAGCCGCTGGTCGCGAGCGGCTGGCTGAGCGCTCCTGAGCTGCCTGACGGCGGCTTCGATGCTTCGCGCGTCGACTACCCGCGCGTCGTGCCGTGGCGGCTGGCACAGCTACGCGACGCGGCCGCAGGATTCTTCATACTCGCCACCGCCGACGATCGCGTCGCCTTCAACACCTGGTGCGTCGCACAGGCCAACTGGCTGGACGACTACGTGCTGTTCATGGCGCTCGAAGCGGCGTACGACGGCGAGCCCTGGTGGCGGTGGCCGGCGCCGCTGCGTACGCGCGACCCACGGGCAATGACGGTAGCGCGGCGCGAACACGCCGACGAGATCGCGTTCTGGCAGTTCGTGCAGTGGTCGTTCGACACGCAATGGGCGGGCGTCAAGTCGTATGCGAACACGCGCGGCGTAGCGATAATGGGTGACTTGCCGATCTTCATCGCGCACCACAGCGCCGATTGCTGGGCGCGGTCCGATCTGTACGAGCTCGATGCGGACTTTCAACCGTCGGTGGTGGCCGGCGTGCCGCCCGACGCCTTCACGGACGAAGGCCAGCGCTGGGGCAATCCGCTGTACCGCTGGGACCGCATGGCCACTGATAACTATGCGTGGTGGACGGCGCGCGTGCGGCGCGCGCTGGGGCACGCCGATGTGTTCCGCATCGATCACTTCCGCGGCTTTTCGGCCTACTGGGAGGTGCCGGAAAGCTGCCCGACCGCGATTGAAGGCCGCTGGGTCGCCGGCCCAGGCCGCGCGCTGTTCGATGCTCTTGCCGCGGCGCTCGGCGAGCTGCCGATCGTTGCCGAGGACCTCGGCATCATCACACCCGACGTGACCGCGCTGCGCGAGGCCTGCGGCTTCCCCGGCATGCGCGTGTTGCAGTTCGCGTTTGGCGGCGATGCGAGCAATCCGTACTTGCCACACCACTGCACGGCCGCCTCGGTGATCTACACCGGCACTCACGACAACGACACGACGCGCGGCTGGTGGTATAGCGCGACGCCGCACGAGCGCAGCTTCGTCACGAGCTACCTCGCGGCGGACTCGCACGACATCCACTGGGCGATGATCCGCGCCGCGTGCAACTCAATCGCCAACACCGCGGTGTTCCCGATGCAGGACGTGCTCGGGCTCGACGGCACGCACCGCATGAACCGGCCTGGCTCGCCGGTCGGCAACTGGGCTTGGCGCTTCGAGTGGGCGATGGTCGGCGACGAGCCCTCGCGGGTGTTGGGCGCGATCACCGCGGCGAGCGGTCGCGGTCCGTTCAGCCTGCTTGGCTGAGCGCCTCGACGGCGCGCTGAACGCCGCCGGCCCCGAACGGAATGCCCTTCACCGTCATCGCCGCTTCGACGCCGGCGAGCGCGCCGAGAATCATCGCGGGGTTCAGGTCGCCGAGATGCCCGATGCGAAACGCGCGTCCTGCGAGCGGCCCGAGACCGCCGGCAATCGACACCTGAAAGCGCTCGCGCGCGATGCTACGCAACGCCTCCGGATCGACGCCCTCGGCTACGCGAATCGTCGTGACCGACACCGAACGCGCCGCAGGCACATCGCAGAAGAAGGACAGCGTGCCGAGCTCGCTCCAGCGCGCGACCGCCGCGTGTACCGCGTGGGCAAGCAAGCGATGGCGGGCGAGCACTGCGTCCTCGCCCTCGCGAAAGATCAGCGCGAGCGAGGCTTCCAGCCCGGCCAGCAAGCTTTGCGGCGGCGTGCCGCAGAATTTGCGGTACGAGAGCTCGCTGCGGCGCAGGCGCCAGTCCCAGTAGTAGCGCGGCGCGGGGTTGCGGGCCGCGAACTCGAAGGCCCTTTCGTCGACCGCGACGAAGCCCAGCCCGGGCGGCACCATCAGCCCTTTCTGGCTTGCGCCGAGCACGACGTTGGCACGCAGCTCGTCCATCGCGAACGGCGCGGCGCCGAGCGATGCGACCACGTCGACGACGAACAGGGCTGGGTGTCTCGCGGCATCGATCGCTGCGCGTAGCGCGGGCAGGTCGCTGGTGATGCCGCTTGCGGTGTCGGTGTGGACCGCGAAGACGGCGACGATCTCGTGTGCAATGTCGGCGCGCAACTCGGCTTCGATCACCGCGGGGGAAATTGGCTGGCCCTCGATCCAAGGTGTGCGGATCACGCGGGCGCCAAAGGCTTCGGCCTGCGCCGACCAGCCTTCGGAGAAGTGCCCGGTGCCGGGAATCAGCACCTTGCTGCCAGGCGCAACGAGGTTGGCAATCACCGCCTCCCACGCACCGTGGCCGTTGGTGGCGTACATGAACACGTCGCTGTGCGTGTGCAGCAGGCGTTTCAGGCCTAACTCGCAGGCCGCGATGCAGGCATCGACGCGCGGGTCGGCCAGGTCCATCGGCTGGCGGCTCATCGCGTGTAGCACCTCGTCTGGCACGCGACTCGGGCCGGGGGAGTGCAGGAAACGGTGGCCGGGAATGCGGGGTATGGTGTTCATGCCGTGGATGCTAATTCACCCCGTTTGCAGGCATGGGCCGTGTAACCCGGGACGCCGCCGAACTTCCTCGGCCGCACCCTGGAGGATCTGCCCATGTTCCCTCGCCAGATAGGCCTCGCCATCTTGATGTGCGCGGCCCTTGCGCTGCCCGCCGCGGCGCAGACACCCGAGCGCGCGCTGGTCGCGCCGCGCCTCGTGACGGTAACGACACCGGCGCAGTCGCCGGTCGCCCTGCGCAACGTGCGCGTGCGCACCGAGATCAACGGGCGCAGCGCGCAGACCGAAGTCGAGCTCACGTTCTACAACCCGAACGTGCGCCAGCTCGAAGGTGAGTTGCAGTTCCCGCTGCGCGAAGGCCAGACCGTGGTCGGCATGGCGATGGATGTGAACGGCGTAATGCGCGAGGCGGTGCCGGTTGAGAAGGCGCGTGGCGAGGCGGTGTTCGAGGACGTGACGCGCACGCGCATCGATCCGGCACTGTTGTCGGTGACCCAAGGCGACAACTACAAGCTGCATGTCTACCCGCTGCTGCCGCGAAGCGAGAAAGTGGTGAAAGTCCGCATCGCCGAGTGGCTTGCGGCGCCGCGCGCCGGGCGCGCCGCGTACCGGTTGTCTCTGGACTATGGCAGGCTCGCGTCGTTCTCGGCGAACGTGCAGGTCTCGGGCGTGAGTGTGCGACCGACCGCATCGGCGCGAGGATTCGCGATGCCTGAATTCTCAGCAGCGGGCACCGGCTACCGGCTCGACCTGGCGCAGCACGACAAGCTGCTGAGTGGCGCGCTCAAGGTCGAGCTCGCGACGGCCGCCAACGGCAGCGTGACGACGCAGCGTGTCGACGGACGGTCGTACTTTGTCGCGCAATTGCCGCTCGTCGTGCGGAGCGCGCCGCGGGCGTTGCCGCGCGTCGTCTCGCTGGTGTGGGACGCCTCCGGCTCTGGCGCAAAGCGCGACCACGGCCGCGAGTTCGCGTTGCTCGATGCCTACTTCGCGAAGGCGCGCAATATCGAGGTGCGGCTGGTGCAGGTGCGCGACGCGGCCGACCCGCCGCAGCGCTTCGACGTGAAGAACGGCGACTGGCGTGCGCTGCGCGCCGCGCTCGACAGCATGGTCTACGACGGCGCGACCGACCTCGGCGCGTTCAGCCCGCAGTCTGACGCGGGCGAAGTGCTGTTGTTCTCCGATGGCTTGTCGAACTTCGGTGTGCAGCGCTTTGCGGCGGGCACGCTACCGGTGTTCGCGATCAACGCGGCGCAGCGAGCCGACGCCGCACGGCTGCGCGGCATCGCCGAGGGCTCGGGCGGACGCTTTATCGACCTGACGAGCGAGGCGGGGCCGGCCGCTACCGACATGCTGCTGCGCGCGACGACCCGCGTCGCCACGCTCGAATCCGAGGGCGCGACGCAGCTCGTTGCCGCGTCGATCTACCCGAGCGACGCGGTGCTCGCGATTGCCGGTGAACTTACCGAAGCGAAGGCCCGCGTGCGCGTCGTCGTCACCCAGCCCGATGGCCGGCGCCAGACGCTGAGCCTGAACGTGGAAGCGGCGCGCGATGCCGGCACGCTCGCCGCACAGGCCTGGGCGCGGCTGAAGATCGCCTCGTTGGCCGGCGAGTACGAGTTCCATCGCGCCGAGATCCGGCGCATCGGGCTGGCGCACGCGATCGTCACGCGCGACACCTCGCTGATCATCCTCGACCGCGCGCAGGATTACGCGCGCCAAAGCATCACACCGCCGCCCGAGCTCGCGGCGGAGGTCGCGCAGCTGCGCGCGCGCATGCAGCAAGACGAGCAAGCCAGTGCCCAGGCGCAGCTCGAACGCGTCGTGAAACTGTTCGAAGCGAAGCAGGCCTGGTGGCAGCGCGAGTTCCCGAAGGATGCGCCGCCGAAGGCGCAGCCGAGCAAGCTGTCGCAGGATGCGGCGACGCTGGCGGCCGAGCCGAGCGAGCGACTTGAGCCGCGCCGCAGCGGCGAGATCGCGGCTGCCGAGGCGCCGGTGGCTGCGCGCGCAGACACTTCGGGACCCCCGGTGCTCGCGAAGACCGCCGGAGCGCAATCTGCTGCCAGCGCTCCAACGACGATCCGCCTGCACGCAGCCGTGAGCGACGCGCCGTACCTCGCGCGGCTGCTCGCAGTCCCGGCCGACGAGATGTACCGCCACTACCTCGACGAGCGCGCGACCTACGCGGACAGCACCGCGTTCATCCTGGACGTGGCTGACCTGATGTTCGAGCGCGGCCAGAGCGTGCTCGCGACGCGCGTGCTCTCCAACCTCGCCGAGATGGATCTCGAGAACCGCCAGGTGCTGCGCATCCTGGGTCAACGCCTGCTTCAGGCGAAGCGCGCCGACCTCGCGGTGCCGGTGTTCCGCAAAGTGCTCTTGCTCGCGCCCGACGAGCCGCAATCGCAGCGCGATCTGGGCCTGGCGCTTGCTGCGGCTGGGCAGCCGCAGGCGGCCGTCGAGGCACTGTTCGAAGTCGCGCGCCATCAGTGGCCGCGCTTCCCCGAGATCGAGCTAATCGCGCTCGCCGAGATGAACGCGATCGTCGCTACCAGCACGACGGCCGTGGATACCGTGCGCATCGACCCGCGCCTGCTGAAGAACCTGCCGCTCGATCTTCGCGCGACGCTGAGCTGGGACGCCGACAACACCGATATCGACCTGTGGGTCACCGACCCGCACGGCGAGCGCGCGTTCTACGGCAACCCGCTCACCTACCAGGGCGGGCGCATGTCGAAAGACATTACCAGCGGCTACGGGCCGGAAGAATTTTCGCTGAAGCGCGCGAAGCCGGGCAAGTACATCGTGCAAGCGCAGTTCTACGGCCACAACCAGCAGATCGTTTCGGGTGCGACGACGATCCAGCTGGCGCTGACTACCAGCTTCGGGACGGCACAGCAGAAGCAGCAAGGCGCAACGTTGCGGCTGAAGGACCGCAAGGATCAGGTGTTCGTCGGCGAGTTCATCGTGGACTGATCACAGAAAGGTCTGGACGACGCGCGCCAGCTTACCGAATTGGCTCGCGATCTCTTCCTCGCGCACCGCGCCGTAGCCGAGCAGCAAGCCCTTGGCCGGCGCGCTCTGGCGCACGTGGTACAGCGACAGCGGGCGCGTCGTCACGCCGGCGCGTTGCGCCTTTTGCGCGACGGCTTGGTCGTCGATGTGCTGGGGCAAGCCGAGCAAGAGGTGCAGCCCCGCATCGCCGCCGATCACCGGCAGTACGCCGCCGAAGTGCTTGTCGATGGCCGCGATCAGCGCATCGTGCCGCGCGCTGTACACCGAGCGCATTCGGCGGATGTGGCTCGCGTAGTGGCCCTCGGCGAGAAAGCGCGCGAGCACCGCCTGTTGCAAGGTTTGGCCTTCGCGGTAGAGCTCGTTCAGCGCGCGCGCAAAGGCTTCGACGAGATCGGGCGGCAGCACCAGGTACGCGAGCCGCAGCGCCGGGAACAGCGTCTTCGAGAACGTGCCGAGGTAGATCACGCGACCGTGCTCGTCCAACCCTTGCAGCGCAGGTAGCGGGCGCGCACCGTAGCGAAACTCACTGTCGTAGTCGTCCTCGACGACCCACACGCCGTGCACCGCTGCGTACTCGAGCAACTGGCGGCGCCGGCCGTGGCTCATCAGCGCGCCGGTTGGGTACTGGTGCGAAGGCGAGACGAACATCGCTTTCGGCGGCTCGCGCAATTGCGGCGGCGTGGGCGCCAGGCCTTCGCCGTCGACGCCAACCGGAACCAACCGCAAGCCCATCGCGCGGAACACGCTGCGCGCCCCCCAGTAGCCGGGGTCCTCGAGCCAAACGGCGTCGCCCGGATCGGCAAGCAATTGCGCGACGAGGTGCAGCGACTGCTGCGTGCCGCTCGTGATCACGACCTGCTCGGGCGCGCAGGCCACGCCGCGTGTGCCTTGTAGATAGCCGGCGACGGCCTCGCGCAGACCGGCGTCGCCATGGCCGGTGGCGTAGCTCAGCTGTTGCGGCGTGGCGCTGCGCCACAGCCTTGCTTGCAACCGGCTCCAGACCTGCGCAGGGAACATACGCACCTCCGGCACGCCGGGTGTGAACGCGCCCCACTGCAGCCGACCCGCGCCAGCCTCGTCGACGAGCTGGCCGCCGCGCCTTGAAAGGAGAGCGCCGCGCGCTGGCAATGCGGCGACCGCTGCGAGCGCCCGGTCCACCAGCCGCGGGCCGACCGCGGCGACGAAGGTGCCGCGCCCGACGCCGGCTTGCACATAGCCTTCGAGCGCGAGCTGCTCATAGACATGCACGACGGTGTTGCGCGCGATGCCAAGCACGTGTGCGAGCGCACGCGTCGGCGGCAGCTTCAGACCGGCCGTCAGCACCGACTCACGGATCCCGGTTTGAAGGATGCGGTAGAGCTGCCGGTGATCGGGCTCGGTGCCGCGCCGATCGAATTGCCGCAGCACGAAATCGGGCAGCGCCGCGGCCTCTGCGCATGCGCTTAGAAGTTGTTCTTGCATGAGTTTGGTTCTATCAGAAATGCTGGATTGGTTCCAACGATGGGGCCAAGTAAGTCCTAGACTCCGACCTGTGTCAAGCGCTTAGGCCTTCAAGGGCCCGCACGAGAGGACCTCATGAACACCACGACCCAGACTGAAGCCGCCCGCCTCGCCGCCGCCGGCAAGAGCAGCAATGCCGCTATCGACGCGCGCCGCGTCGCCGCCACGCCGCGTGGCGTCGGCATCGGCTTCAACATCTATGCCGAACGTGCACTGAACGCCGAGCTGTGGGATGTCGAAGGCAAGCGCTACATCGACTTCGGCGCCGGCATCGCGGTGCTCAACACTGGTCATCGCCACCCGCGCATCGTCGAGGCGATCCGCAACCAGCTCGAGCACTTCACGCACACCGCCTATCAGGTGGTGCCGTACGAAAGCGTGGTCTCGCTCGCCGAGCGCCTGAACAAGCTCACGCCGGGCACGCATGCGAAGAAGACGGCGTTCTTCACGACCGGCGTGGAGGCGGTCGAGAACGCGATCAAGATCGCCCGCGCCCACACGCGCCGCCCCGGCGTGATCGCGCTGAGCGGCGCGTTCCACGGCCGCACCTACATGGGCATGGCCCTGACCGGCAAGGTCGCGCCGTACAAGATTGGCTTCGGGCCGTTCCCGGGCAGCATCTTTCACGCGCCCGCGCCGGTGGCGCTGCACGGTGTGTCGGTCGCCGATTCGCTGAAGGCGATCAACCAGCTGTTTAAGGCCGACATCGAGCCGACGCAGGTGGCGGCGATCATCCTCGAGCCAATCCAGGGCGAGGGCGGCTTCTACGTCGTGCCGACCGAGTTCATGCGCGCGCTGCGCAAGATCTGCGACGAGCACGGCATCGTGTTGATCGCCGACGAGATCCAGACCGGCTTCGCGCGCACCGGCAAGATGTTCGCGATGGAGCACCACGACGTGCTGCCCGACCTGATGACGATGGCAAAGAGCCTCGCCGGTGGCGTGCCGCTGTCGGCCGTCTGCGGCCGCGCCGAGATCATGGACGCGCCGGCGCCCGGCGGCCTCGGCGGCACCTTCGCGGCGAACGCGCTCGCGATTGCATCGGCGCACGCGGTGCTCGACGTGATCGAGGACGAGCAGCTTTGTGCGCGCGCCGAAATGTTGGGCCAGAAATTGAAGGTCCACCTGAACGCGGTGCGCCTGAAGGTGCCGGGCATCTCCGATGTGCGCGGGCTGGGGGCCATGGTCGCGGTCGAATTCGCGAAGGCCGACGGTACGCCGGACGCCGAGTTCACCAAGCTTGTCGTGCAGCGCGCGCAGGCCGCCGGGCTGCTATTGCTGACCTGCGGTGTCTACGGCAACGTCGTGCGCTTCCTGTTCCCGCTGACGATTCAGGACGAGGTGTTCGACGAAGGCATGGCCATTCTTGCCAAGGCCCTGCAGCCCTGATCGGAGATAAGCCATGCTGAAGCTCAAAGACCCCGGCCTGTTCAAGCAGCAGGCCTACATCGCCGGCGAGTGGGTCAACGCCGACGGCGGGGAAGCCGTGGCCGTCACCAACCCTGCGACCGGTGAGCAGCTCGGTACCGTGCCGATGTGCGGCACGGCAGAGACGGTGCGCGCGATCGCTGCGGCCGACAAGGCTCAGCGCGTCTGGCGCGACGTTCCCGCGAAGGAACGCGCCGCGATCCTTCGCAAGCTGAACGACTTGATGCTTGCTAACGTCGACGACCTCGCGCTGATAATGACCAGCGAGCAGGGCAAGCCGCTCGCCGAAGCGAAGGGCGAGATCGCCTACGCCGCGTCGTTCATCGAATGGTTCGCCGACGAGGCGCGTCGCATCTACGGCGACACCATTCCCGCGACCTCGGGCGACAAGCGCATCATCGCGCTGAAGCAGCCGATCGGCACGACCGCGGCGATCACGCCGTGGAACTTCCCGACCGCGATGCTGACGCGCAAGGCCGGCCCGGCCCTCGCGGCGGGTTGTTCGATGGTCGTGAAGCCCGCGACTCAGACGCCGTACTCCGCGCTCGCGTTCGCCGAGCTCGCCGAGCGTGCCGGCATTCCGAAGGGTCTGCTGTCGGTGCTGACCGGCTCGGCCGCCCAGATCGGCGGCGAGATGACGCGCAGTCCGATCGTGCGCAAGCTGACCTTTACCGGCTCGACCGAAGTCGGTCGCACGCTGATGCGCCAAAGCGCTGACACGATCAAGAAGCTATCGCTCGAGCTCGGAGGCAACGCGCCCTTCATCGTGTTCGACGATGCCGACATCGATGCCGCGGTTGACGGCGCGATGATCAGCAAGTATCGCAATACCGGGCAGACCTGCGTTTGCGCAAACCGCATCTATGTGCAGCGCGGCGTGTTGCAGACTTTCACCGACAAGCTGGTCGCGAAGGTCAAGGCGCTGAAGGTCGGCAACGGTGTCGACGCCGGTGTCACGCAAGGCCCGCTGATCGACGCGAAAGCGGTTGCGAAGATCGAGGAGCACATTGCCGACGCGCGCGCCAAGGGCGGCGAGGTGCTGACAGGCGGCAAGCGTCACGCGCTCGGCGGCCTGTTCTTCGAGCCAACCGTCGTGTCGGGTGCTACGGCTGAGATGCTGTTCGCGAAGGAAGAGACCTTCGGCCCGCTCGCGCCGATCTTCGCGTTCGACACCGAGGACGAAGTGATCGCGCTCGCGAACGACAGCGAGTTCGGCCTCGCCGCCTACTTCTACAGCCGCGACATCGGCCGTGTGATGCGTGTCGCCGAGAAGCTCGAATCGGGCATCGTCGGCGTCAACACCGGGTTGATCTCGACCGCCGAGGCACCGTTCGGGGGTGTCAAGCAATCGGGCCTGGGGCGCGAGGGATCGAAGTACGGGCTCGACGATTTCCTCGAGGTCAAATACGTGTGCCTGGGTGGCTTGGACAAGTGAGCGATCGGGGGCAAGCGCTAGTGCGCGACGCCCGCCTCGACCGCGTTCAGCAAGCGCGCCGCACCGAGCATCTCCAGCGACGCTCGCGCGTCGGCGGCGCGCAGTGCCTGACCCAGCGGTGAGCGCGCTGCACAGAGCCCGCTGTCGAGCAATTCGGCACCGAGCGCCGTCAGTGCGTCGGTGAGCTGCCACGGCATCACGAGCAGCGCGAAGAAGCTCTCGCGCCGGGGCTCGAAGGCGGCTGCAAACGCGCGGCTAAACTGCGTCGGCGCACCGCCGGTGTTGCGGTCGATCGCGCGCAGCGCGGCGGTCCAGCCGACGTTGTGCATCAGGCCGGCAAGGTATCCCTCGAACGCATCGAGACCACGCGCCGTGGCTTCCTGCATGCACGCCGCGGCCTTGGCCTCGGAGTGTTGCCACAGGCGAGGGGCGCAGCGTGCCGAGAGCGAATCGGCCTGGCCGTCGAACATCGGCCTGAGAACGACACGCGCGATGGCCCGGCGCAGGCCATCGGTGCCGAGGCGGTTGACGGCTTCGGCGATGTCGGTCACCGGCGCGATCGCGCGAGTTTGCGTGCTGTTGGACATGCGGATCACTTCGGCCACCAGGTGCGGGTCCCTGGCGATGCGCTGCGCGATCGCGCCGGCAGATTGGCGGTCGTCGCGCAGGCTGTTCAGCAACTGCGGGATCACCGCCGGCGCGCGCGGCAGCAGCGCACTGCGCGACGTGTCGGACGCGAGCACCGCATCGAGCCGCGCGAGCAGGCGCCGCTCGCGGTCGTGCAGCGCGGTGTCGAGTGCAGGACCGGCGTCGATCAGCCATTCGAAGAACGGCAGCTGCAGATCGATCACCGCATCGAGCACAGGCGTGGCGGCTGCCGGCGCCGTGGCTGGAGGTGCAGGGGTGGGCGCGGCGCCCGCCCGCGCATGCGGCGGCGTAACGCGGGGAACGCGTGCGCGCCCACCGAAAAGCGCACCCACGCGATGCAGCCAGTTGCCCATGCGAACCCTGTGAAGCCGATTCGAAGGGTTATCGGCTGCTAAATGCTGATCTCAAGGCTTAGGGATACGAGTGCAACACCCCCAGGCCGGCGATGGCAAGTGCTTCAAGGGGCGCGCCGATCCAAATCGCCGGGCGCTTTAACTGCGCGAGGTTCGGCGGCCTGCTCTCTCGATCTGGTGGGCGACCCGGCGTGCTGAATCCGCCACGATCTGCGACCAATCTGCCGCGTTGTTCGCCGGACCGCAGTGGCATGGTTCATGCCAGACTCGCCAGGTCATGCCGTTCTTCCAACACAAGCGCCTTAGCTGCGGGGTCGTGATCCTAAACCCGGATCGTGAACTGCTGCTGTGCCACGTCACCGGTCAGAACCATTGGGACCTGCCCAAAGGCGGCATCGACTTGGGCGAGACTCCGTTGCAGGCGGCGCTGCGCGAAACGCGCGAGGAATGCGGCTGGTGCATCGACGAGGGCGCACTTCACGACCTCGGCCGGTTCTGCTACACGACCAAGAAGGACCTGCACCTGTTCGCCACCTTGCAGCCGCGCATCGAGCTGAAGGCCTTGCGTTGCGAGAGCCACTATCTCGACCGCTTCTCGGGCCGGCAGTTGCCCGAGATGGACGGCTTCGGCTGGTTCGCGTTCGAGCGCGCGCAGACGCTGTGCACGCCGAAGATGGCCGCGGTGCTAGGGCAGCGCGTGCTACTGGACAAATTGCTCGAACGCCTGTTGACGACTCCGCATGCGGTTGCGGCATGATGAGCGTGGCGCCCCTCGACGAACGGGTACGTTCACCGGTTTCCTGGGGGACGCGGGCCGGGTTGGGGCGGCCCGGCGCTCGGCCCGCCTCAATCGAACAAGCCAGGCGTCCCGCCGAGCGGCGCGCCCTCGATGTCCAGCAATCTGAGCTTCGTGCGTGTTCCTCCGGGCGCGGAGAAGCCGCCCGCCTTCGCGCCGGCCGCGAGCACGCGATGGCAGGGCACGATGATCGGCAACGGGTTCGCCCCCAGCGCCTGGCCGACCGCACGCGCCGCGTGCGGCTCGCCGAGTTCGATGGCGATCTCGCCGTAGCTGCGCGTGCTGCCGGGGTGGATCGCGCGCGCGACCGCGTAGACGCGCCGGTTGAACGGCGGGATCGCACTCAGGTCGAGCGCGATGTCTTCGAGGTTGTCGCGCGCACCATTGAGCAGGCCGCGCACGCGCTCGATCACGCGCTGCACCGCGTCGGTGGCGGGGGCCTCCTGCGCGCCGGCGTAGCGGCGTCGCGCACTCGCGCGCGTGGCG
Organism: Rhizobacter sp.; assembly: GCA_025360945.1. Classification (GTDB taxonomy): domain Bacteria; phylum Pseudomonadota; class Gammaproteobacteria; order Burkholderiales; family Burkholderiaceae_C; genus LMDS01. Next base: position 12,666 of record JANYBE010000459.1, read on the forward strand.
GCCGCGTCCGCGCCGGGCAGCAGCACGCCTACAAGCCCGCGCTCGCCCCAGACGAGCGCGCAGGCGCCGACCGGCGTGTCGAACAGCGTAAAGAAGTACAGCGAAGAAGTCATGACCGGATCATGCGGCATCGCGATCACGCCTGCCACACGCCGAAGCCCTGCTCGCGCAAGCCGATCGCCAACTCGACCTCCATGTCGCGCGCGCCATCGTAGGGCATCGGGTTGTAGACCTCGTACAGCTTGGGCACCAGCCGCAGCCCGAACTCGCGCACGAAGCGGTTCGACTGAACGCCGGCCATGTGGCGGTCCAAGCGGGTGTCGGGGTCCAGGCCCGTCATGCCGACGTAGACGAAGGGCTTGCCCAGCACGTGACCGGGGTTGGCCTCGCGAAACTTCGCCACATTCCAGACCGCGTCCGAGAGCTCGACGACGTATACGTTGTAGTGATAGCTTCGGGGCCGGCGCTTGACCATGGGTGCCTACACTAGCACCCATGTCATCCGATCCGCTGGACGAACTTCTCGGGCTCGTCGGGCAACCCTTCATCAAGCTCGTGCTGAGCAAGCCGCGCGCCCCGGCCGGCGACCTTGTGCGCATCACGGTGCGCCCGGTCACGCTCAAGGGTGAGGCGCAACTGTCGTTCGTCTACACGCACGCGACGCGCGACATCACGAAGAACCTCGCTTCCGCCGCCGCACTGACCACGCTGCGCGCGCTGCTGACGGACCACCTGGCCAACGCGCACCTGTTCACCGACCGCGAAGAGGTGCAGCTGCTCACCAGCAAGAAGGGCAGGCAGACGCTGTTGCGAAACAAGGCATCGAACCCGACCGACACGCGCGCCGCGCACGACCGCGAGAAGCAGCGCTACATCGACCTGAACCAGCCCTTCCTGACCGCGCTCGGCGTCACCAACGAACGGCATCAGCTCGTGCCCGCAATGGCGCGCAAGTGGAAGCAGATCAACAAGTTCGTCGAGGTGCTGGACCGCGCGTTGAGCGCCACCCCGCTGAAGCAGGCCGCCAGCATCGACGTGGTCGATTTCGGCAGCGGCAAGGGCTACCTCACCTTCGCGACGCACGATCACCTGAGTCACACGCTGGGGCTGCCGGTCCGCGTCGCCGGTGTCGAACTGCGCGAGGACATGGTGGCGCTGTGCAACGACGCGGTGCGCGGCCTCGCACTCGACGGGCTGCGCTTCGAGCAAGGCGACGTGCGCACGGTCGTGCCGCCGAAGCTCGACATCGTGATCGCGCTGCACGCCTGCGACACGGCGACCGACCATGCGATCCACACTGGGCTGCGCGCCGGCGCGTCCATCATCATGTGCTCGCCGTGCTGCCACAAGGAGCTGCGCCCGCAGCTCTTGAGCCCGCACCCGCTGCGGCCGATCCTCAAGCATGGTGTGCACCTTGGCCAGCAAGCCGAGATGCTCACCGACGGCCTGCGTGCGATGCTGCTCGAGGTCTGCGGCTACGAGACCCAGGTGTTCGAGTTCGTCTCTTTGGAGCACACCAACAAGAACAAGATGATCCTGGCGGTGAAGCGCGACAAACCGTCTGCGGACACCGAGGCGCTTTGGCAGCAGATCGCCGACATCAAGGGCTTCTACGGCATCCAGTCGCAGTGCCTGGAGACCTTGCTGGCCAAGGATCGCGCAGCCGTCGCGTAAGCGTGATCAGCCGATGCGCGTGTCGGTCGTCGTCTCGAACAGGTGCAGATCGTGCGCCTCCCAGCTGAGGTGCACGAGGTCGCCGACGCGCTGCGTGACCGTGCCGTTGACGCGCGAGACGAGGCTGCCAATCGGCGTGTCGACAAACGCGTAGGTGTCCGGGCCGGTGGGCTCCAGCAGTGTCAGCCGGCCGGGCACACCGGTGTTGCCGAGTTGCACCCGCTCGGGCCGCAGACCGATGACGAGGCCGGGGTTGGGCTGACCTCGCAGCGCCTCCCGCTGGCTTGGGCTCAGCGCGATGGCCATACCCTTGACCGTGGGTGCGTCAGTGCCGACGATGGCTGCATCGGCCGGCAGCATGTTCATTGCCGGCGAGCCGATGAACTCGGCGACGAAGCGTGTGGCCGGGCGGGTGTAGATGTCGTCGGGCGTGCCGAACTGCTGCACCACGCCGTCGCGCATCACCGCGATGCGGTCGCCGAGCGTCATCGCCTCGACCTGGTCGTGCGTCACGTAGACGGTGGTCGTGCGCGTGCGCTGGTGCAGCAGCTTGATCTCGGCACGCATCTCGACACGCAGCTTGGCGTCGAGATTGGACAGCGGCTCGTCGAACAGGAACAGCTTGGGATTGCGCGCCAGCGCACGCCCCATCGCGACGCGCTGGCGCTGCCCGCCGGAGAGCTGGCCCGGTTTGCGGTCGAGCAAGTGTCCGATCTGCAGCATCGTTGCGACGCGCTCGACCGCCGCGGCGCGCTCGGCCTTGGGCACCTTGCGCATCTCGAGCGCAAAGCTGATGTTCTCGGCCACGTTCATGTTCGGGTACAACGCGTAGCTTTGGAACACCATCGCGATGTCGCGGTCCTTGGGCAGCTCGTGCGTCACGTCGCGCTCGCCGATGTGGATGCTGCCGGCGGTGGGCACGTCGAGCCCGGCGATCATCGACAGAAGCGTCGACTTGCCGCAGCCCGATGGGCCGACCAGGATCAGGAACTCGCCCTCCTCGATCTCGATGTCGATGCCCTTGAGGATGTCAACCGCACCAAAGCTCTTGCGGACATTGCGGATGGAGAGTGCGCCCATGGTGTTCTGCTTTATCCCTTGACCGCGCCGGCCGTGAGGCCGCGCACGAAGTGCTTGCCAGCGAGCACGTAGATGGCGAGCGTCGGCAGCGCGGCGATCATCGCGGCGGCCATGTCGACGTTGTATTCCTTGACCGAACTCGAGGTGTTGGCCATGTTGTTCAGGCCGACGGTGATCGGCTTCGCGTCGCCGGCCGAGAACACGACGCCGAACAGGAAATCGTTCCAGATCTGCGTGAACTGCCAGATCAGCGTGACCACCAGGATCGGGGCCGACAGCGGCAGCACGATGCGCCCGAAGATGCGCCAGAAGCCGGCGCCGTCGAGCATCGCGGCGCGGATCAGCTCGTCGGGCAGTGTGACGTAGTAGTTGCGGAAGAACAGCGTCGTGGTGGCCAGCCCCACCAGCACGTGCACGATCACCAGGCCCCAGATCGAGTCGGCCAGGTTGAACCAGCCCAGTACCTGGGACATCGGCAGCAGCACGACCTGCAGTGGCATAAAGGCACCGAACAGCATCATCCCGAACATCAGCTCGCTGTATGGGAACTTCCACTTCGAGAACACGTAGCCGTTGATCGCGCCGAGCGCGGTCGAGACCAGCACGGCCGGCACGACCATCAGCGTCGAGTTCCAGAAGAAGGGCTGCAGACCGCCGCAGTCGGTGCCGGTGCAAGCCTGCGACCAGGCCTTGTGCCAGGAGGCGAAGTTCAGGTGACCGGGGAGCGAGAGCAGACTGCCGTCGCGCACCTCGGCCATGTCTTTCAGCGATGTCGCGACCATCACGTACAGCGGCAGCAGGAAGAACGCGGCGAACACCAGCAACACCGACCAAATCGCAAAGCGTTGCCAAAGGTTCGTCGAGCGACTGTCGCGGCTCATTTGCGGGTTCGCAGTTCGGAATAGAGGTAAGGCACGACAATGGCCGCGACGGTTGCGAGCATCACCGTCGCCGACGCGGCGCCCAGCCCGATCTGGCCGCGCGAGAACGACATCGCGTACATGAAGGTCGCCGGCACGTCGGTCGCGAAGCCGGGGCCGCCGGCCGTGAGCGCCATCACCAGGTCAAAGCTCTTGATCGAGATGTGCGCGAGCACCAGCAGCGTGCTGAAGAACACCGGCCGCAGGCTCGGGATGATCACGCGCCAGTAGATGCGCGGCAGCGAGGCGCCGTCGATCTGCGCGGCCTTGATGATGGAATCGTCGATGCCGCGCAGGCCGGCGAGAAACAGTGCCATCACGAAGCCGGCGCTTTGCCACACGCCGGCGATCACGACGGTGTAGATCGCGCGGTCCGGGTTGACGAGCCAGTCGAAGCCGAAGCTTGTCCAACCGCAGCTCTGCACCAGGTGCTCAAGGCCGAGGCCGGGGTTCAGGATCCACTTCCACGCGGTGCCAGTGACGATGAAGCTCAGCGCCATCGGGTACAGGTAGATCGTTCGCAGCATGCCCTCGGCGCGGATCTTCTGGTCGAGCAGGATCGCGAGCAAGAGGCCCAGCGCCAGGCCCACGCCGATGAACAGACTGCTGAAGATCGCCAGATTCTTCAGCGCCACGGCCCAGCGCTCGCTTGCGAACAGCGTCACGTACTGCGTCCAGCCGACGAACTCGTAGTTGGGCAGCAGGCGCGAGGCCGAAAACGAGAGCACACCGTTCCACGCGATCAGCCCGTAGATGAAGAGGAAGGCGAGCGCGAAGCTGGGCGCCAGTACCAGCCGCGGCATCCAGCGCGACAGGCGCACGGCGGACGAGCGCGCGGGGCGCGTGATCGAGGTCATGTCGGGGGAATCAGGAGGCGCGGACACCGGACGCTTCCGGTGTCCCGCGCGTGGGTCACCGGCTTACTTCGTCTTGGCCGCGACGACGAGACGGTCCATCGCTTGCTCGGCGGTCATCGTGTCGGTGTTCCAGAACTGTGACACCACGTCCTTGATCGCACCTTCGGCGGCCGACGACACGGCCATGCCGTGGGCGATCGACGGCACCAGTGAGTTGCTCTTTGCTGTGGAGACGAAGTCCTTTGCAGAGAGCTTCGCGCAGTCGTCGAACTTGGACATATCCATGTTCAGCCGCACGGGAATGGAGCCTTTGTTCAGATTGAAGGTCTCCTGGAACTCGGGCGCCATGATCGCGGCGGCCATGTCCTTCTGCGCCTGCACGTTGGTGGTGTTCTTCAGCTTGAACATTGCGAAGCTGTCGACGTTGAAGGTGAACGAGTTGGCCGTGCCGGGCGCCGCGGCGCACAGGAAGTCCTTGCCCGGAACCTTGCCCGCGGCGACGAACTCGCCCTTGGCCCAGTCGCCCATCAGCTGCATGCCGGCCTCACCCTTAATGACCATAGCGGTGGCCAGGTTCCAATCGCGGCCGGCGGCGTTCTTGTCGGTGTAGTCCTTGACGTGCTTGAAGGTCGTGAGCGCCTTGAGCATCGTCGGGCTCTTCAGGCTGGCCGGGTCGAGCTGCACGAGAGCCTTCTTGTAGAACTCCGCGCCGCCGACGCCGAGCGCCACCGATTCGAAGGTGGTGAAGTCCTGCCAGTTCTGGCCGCCGTGTGCGACCGGGATGATGCCGGCCTTCTTCAGCGCCTCGGCGGTGACGAAAAACTCGTCCCAGGTCGTCGGCATCTTCGCGTTGGCCTTCTTCAGCGCGTCCGGGTTGGCCCAAAGCCAGTTCACGCGGTGCACGTTGACCGGCACGGCGACGTAGCTACCCTTGTACTTCATCACGTCGGAAACGACCTTGGGCAGCAGCGCATCCCAGTTGTTGGCCTTGGCCACATCGTCCAGGTTCGCAAGCACGCCTTCCGCGCCCCATTCCTGAATCGACGGGCCCTTGATCTGGGCCGCTGCCGGAGCGTTGCCCGAGACCACACGCGACTTCAACACCGTCATCGCCGAATCACCACCGCCGCCGGCGACCGCGAAGTCCTTCCAGCTGTGGCCCTTGGCCTGCAGCGTCGCCTTCAGCGCGGCGGCTGCCTTGGCCTCGCCGCCGGACGTCCAGTAGTGCAGCACTTCGACCTCGCCCGCTCGCGCCGCGAGCGATGCGCCCAGCAGGGCGGCCGCGGCCGCGGCAACGTGCAGCATTCGGGTGGTCCGTGGAATGGTGTTCATTAATGTCTCCGGATATTGTGTGATGGATGGGTGTCGGACCGGCTGGAGCGCGACGCCGACGGAGCGGAACATTAACGATTAATTTAACAATTAAGACCGGTGGTTTCCCGTACAGCCGGCATTCGATTCGCTGGGATGCTCTATTCGCGGATCCAGGCACTTTTCCGGGTAGAGCAACGATCCCGCGGCAGGACAAGGAGATCGGAGGCGTCGGTGTTTGTGTGTCTTTAGCAACTAATGGTTAACGTTATATTAATTCATTTTAATCAACATTAACAATGCGAATCCGGACGGGCGCAGGGCGCTGGACCGGGTCGATCAACCAAACAGGAGACAGTCAAAATGGAACTTCACAAGATGCGCGCCACCGCGATGGCCGCTGCCCTGCTTGCTGCTGCGATGAGCGCAATGGCGGCCGACAAGCCGGAGTCGGAATCGGCGCCGGCGATGGCCCAGGCGCAACTGGACGTGGCCACGTCGGCCGCCAAGAAGGCGCTTGACGAGCTGGGGCTGCAGCTCTGGGGCTACATGCGCAGCGGCGCCTACTACGCCAAGGACGGCCTGGCCAAGGGCCACTACGGGCTGGGCGAACTGGGGTACAACCGGCTGGGCAACGAAGGCGACAACTATATCGAGTTCGGCATCGGCAAGAAGTGGGACGTCTCCGGCGCCAAGGTTGGCACCTACTGGATGCCCTACCTGTACAACGCCCAGTGCTGCAACGCCTCCGGCACCAAGCAGGTCTATGCTGACATCGCCGGCCTGGCGTTCGCGCCCGAGCTGAGCTTCTGGGGCGGCCAGCGCTACCACCGCATCCAGGACGTGCACATCATTGATGACTGGCTGATGGAAGACGGCGACAACTTTGGCGCCGGCGTGGACAACATCAAGCTTGGCTCGATGGGCGGCACGCTCAACATCGCCGTGTACAACGAGGGCAATACCGACAACAGCAAGACCACCAGCAATGGCAAGCGTTTGAACGTTCAGTTGCGCGACCTTGTGGTCGGCCCGGGAGGGACGTTGAACCTGACGGCCGGCGTCATCCGCGGTTCGTTCAACGACAAGACGACCAGCGAAGCGCTCGGCCTGCTGTACAACCAAAAGATCGGCGTCCTGACGAACTCGCTGTTCGTGCAGGGCTCGAATGGCCACGCCGACCTGCGCGGTAAGTTCTACGCGCTGAACGGATCGGCAACGACGACGACCAGCAGCCCGTTCATTTGCACGGTGACGCCCAATCCGGACGGCAGCTGCCCGACCGCGAGCATCGCCCCGAATCCCAATCCGACGACCGTCACCGCGACGACGTTCAGCCCGGGTGCGAAGCAGTTCCGTATCGTCGACGCGATCAACTGGCAGAGCGGCCCGCTTGGCGGCCAGGCGATGATCGGCTACCAGACGATCAAGCCGCAAGACACCGGCGTGCAGACGAAGAACTTCGGGCTCGGCGGCCGGGTCTCGTATGGCGTAGCGCCCAACGTCAAGCTGTACGGTGATGTCAACCTCGCAAGCCTCAAGACCGAAGGCAGCAGCACCCAGAACCTGAACAAGGAGACGATCGCGGTGGCGCTCGCGCCGAACACCGACTTTTGGACCCGTCCCGAGATTCGCCTGTACCTGACGCGTGTCGGGGGCAACGACGCCGTGAAGGCCGCAGGCACGTTCGGTACCCGCTCCAGCGCGCTGCTGGCCGGCGTGCAGGTTGAAGCCTGGTGGTGACTTGACTCCGATCCGGGCCGCGGCCCGGCATCAGCCCTGAAAAGCGCGGTCGCCGTTCGGTGACCGCG
>JANYBE010000469.1 GCA_025360945.1 Rhizobacter sp.
GTGGCGGCCGAGATGATCGCGCTGCACTCGGGCCTAGGCTACCTAATCATGGATTCGCGCAACGCCGGCAACCGCTACGATCTGGTGATCGCCAGCATGATCATCATCGGCGTCATCGGCCTGCTGCTGGACAGTGGCACACGGCTGCTGGAGAGACTCAAACCCGTGAGATGGCGCTATGTCCGCTGAGAAGATCGTCGTCAGCGGCATCCGCAAGAGCTTCGCTTCCGCAAAGGGCTTGCTGCCAGTGATTGGTGGCGTCAGCTTCAGCGTCGCCGACGGCGAGTTCGTCGCCATCGTCGGGCCTTCGGGCTGCGGCAAGTCGACCCTGATGAACATCGTCGCGGGCTTCGAAAGTTCCGACGAAGGCACGGTGCGGGTGAGCGGCACCGTGCAGACAGGCCCCAGCCCGAAGGGCATCGTGATCTCGCAGCACGGCTCCGTGTTCCCGTGGCTCACGGTGCAGCAGAACCTGATGTTCGGCCTCAACGGCGATGGCCACGGGGACAAGGCAGCACTGGCCGACCACTACGCCGCGATGGTCGGCCTCAAAGGCTTTGAGGCCAGCTATCCGCACGAGCTGTCCGGCGGGATGCTCAAGCGCGCCGAACTGGCGCGCGCCTTTGTCGTCAAGCCCGACATCCTATACATGGACGAGCCATTTTCGGCACTTGACGCGTTGATGAACCTGCGCATGCGCAACGAGCTCCTGCGCATCCTCGGCGAGGAGCGTCACACGGTTCTGCTGATCACGCACGATGTCGAGGAAGCCATCTACATGGCCGATCGCATCATGGTGTTGTCTCCCCGACCGACAACGATTCAGGCCAGCTTCGAGGTGGACACTCCCCATCCTCGCAAGCTCTCCAGCCTTCGGGCCCAGGAGTTGCGCGAGGCCATCATGAAGGAGTTGGGGCTGTAGCGATGGCAAACCGCCAACCCAGTGGACGGCATGAGAGCTGACCGTCGTAATCGGTGGCAGATCGCCGCGTACCGTCCATCGGGACCCGCGACTGATTCCCAGGATCTAGGTGCCATAGCGTTGAACGCGGGCTCCGGAGGAGCTTGAAATCGACTCTGCAAGCCGCTCCAATCTCAGGCGTTACATTTCGGAACCAACCTCCTTTCCGTTGTCTGTTCTCCTGTTCGATCTTGCAGCAAGAGGATCGCGGGTTCAAGAACGAAACGATCGAAACCGACGCAAGAATCAGAGCTAAGTTAGTACTTCGATGGATGATTGGACTGTCGGCTCGAAGACTCCCTTCGACAACCAGCAGCTTGCAGCTCGACAGCGGCCAAACCAGGCCGAAGCGGCACCGCGTTCGCCTGCTGCACGGCGTCCATGGCGAGCATGCGAATGCCGTTGGAACCATCGGTGTCAATGGCGGCGTTAATCTCATCGGCCTTCGGCCTCGCACTCGTTATTCAGGCGTTCCAGCGCGATCGCGGCAACATCGAGGTGATGATGCCCTCGGCCCGCCTCTTTTTCTCGTTGCCTTGCGTCCCGGTTCAGCGCGAGGCGGAACTCAATTCGTCCAGGCGGATGCGTTCCGTTGTCGACTACGCGGCCTTGCCGGCGTCCAGTCGTTGCACCGGGGCGCCACTCGCGGCGAGCTCGGCGAGCAGGTTGGAATTGGTCGTCATCAGGTCAAGGCCGACCAGCGCCAGGATCCGGTCGGTGGAACGGCTTGCACCGAACGTGCTCGAACGCTTGCCATCGTGGTCGACCCTCGCCCACAGCGCCTGGTCGGAGTCGGCAGGCGCAGCGATCTGTCCGGCCAGTGCACGCGCAGCTCGACGACGGCCTGCACCCTGAGCGTACGTTCGGCTGGGTGCTGCTCGGTTGAGCTCAAGGACAGGTAAGAGGACACTCTCGTAGAATTCAGCAACCATCACGAGGGGTACCGACATGTCATCTTCCGACTCATTGAGCGAGCTAATTCTTGAGCAAGCGGCGGAGGCGGTGATCTATGCCAACCTCGAGGGCATCATCGAGCGTTGGAATGCTGCGGCCGTCGCGATGTTTGGCTATTGCGCTGTCGAAGCGCTCGGGCAGAACCTCGATCTGATAGTTCCCGAACACCTGCGCAAGGGACACTGGCGCGGCTTCGACGCCGCCATGGCGAGCGGCAAGACACGGCTGGGCGGGCGTCCGACGTTGACCCGAGGAATGCACAAGTCAGGGCAGAAGATATATGTCGAAATGAGTTTTGCACTGGTTCTGGACGGCGCGGGATCCGCGCTGGGTTCGGTGGCCGTGGCGCGGGACGCCACCGAACGAGTCGAGCGCGAGAAAACTGCAGCCAATGCCGCGGCGGGTGGCACCGCGCACACGTAGCGGCGCGGTGCCGCGCATACACGCAAGGATGATCGCGAGATCCACTCTCGCCGAAGTGGGCGATTCGCTGACACGTTTTCGCGCGCTTGCCTTGCAGAAAGGAGCGATCAAGCAAGAGCGGTCGGACGGCTCACCGCCATATGTTGGCCCAACTGCCAAGAGCGGCCCTGCTTCTCGGAGTCCGAGAGTCACTCGCACCGCGCGGCTTCGATGCTTGCAGGCCGTCAGTCCGCTAGATCGATGGGTCCCCGGTGGCGCAGGCGCTCCAGCGCGTCGGACTCTCGCAGCGGCAACGCGCGTGGCTTGGCCTCTACTCGGGATGTATCTGGCCGGGGTTACGCCCGACGCAAAAGTGGATCAGCCCGGCGTGGAGACCGAGTCACGGCAGCCGCGTCCACCCGTCGTCACCAAGCCGTAACTTCGTGCAGAAGCACTGGACCGAGCACACCTCTCCGGTGCTGCTGCCTTGTTTGAGCAGTCGGCCTGAGCCCCGGGTCATCGCAGCCTTCCGGACTCGGGGGTGAAGATACCCACAGGGTTGTCCACTGTCAGTGGTGCACAACCGTTCCTGACAGTCGTCGCGGGCCGCCGCAAGGGCTGAACTGATCGTCGAGAGCGGCCAGTGCGATGCAAGGGCCGCTATTCGTGTTGGCAAGCGGCATGCACTATTGGTTGGCGACAATTAGGCTGGCCGGCGTGTTGCCTCACGAAGGAATGTTACCCGTCGGCCGGCTGTCGTTTTGGCTCTTTCTTTCCCTCTTCAATTCAATGGTCGAAGGCTGTGGGCATGTGGTCGAAGGCTGCGGCGGT
>JANYBE010000539.1 GCA_025360945.1 Rhizobacter sp.
ACAGCAAGTATGGCGACGACGATCTGGACGCCGGAAGTGTCTCGCCCTACCGGCTGTTCCTGGTCTTCAATGAATTGGTGGCCGCGGCGCACGAGCAAGTGGCGGGATTTGGTCCGGCCTACATGCTCGACCAGAGCCACAACGTCACCGACCCGATCGAGAGCCTGATGACCAGTGCGGCGCAGGTGCAGCGTAGCTATGCGCAGGCGCTGCTGATCGACCGCGACGAGCTCGACGCCGCGCAGCAATCCAACGATGCGCTGACGGCAACGCATTTGCTGAAGGCCGCATTCCATACCGACGTGACGGCGCTCTTGCAGCAGCTGCGCCTGGATGCGGGCGGCGCCATCGATCCGGTGGGCGCCTACCGTGCCAGCGGGTACCGCCATCAAGCGGCCAAAGAACGCCCGGCCGTGCTCGGCGCAGGTGGCGGCATCGTCTGACCACGACAGGTTCTATCCGCCAGGGGTGGGCGCTGGCATATCTCAGCCCCGACGTCAGAGGGTCTTCCAAGCGGCAGGCCGATTTCACATCAACAAAGACAGGAGACATCATGAATTTTCGCAAATCTACTCTGCTGGGCGCTGTGCTGGCGGCGGCGCTGGCCCAACCCGCGTTGGCGACCGACAAGATCGCCCTGGTTGTGAAGAGCCTGGGCAACGGCTTCTTCGACGCGGCCCATCAAGGCGCATTGGAAGCCGCCAAGGAATTGAAGGACGTAGAGATCATCTACACCGGCCCTGCCAAGGCCACGGCCGAAGGCCAAATCGAGATCATCAACACCTTGATTGCGCAAAATGTCAAGGCCATCGTCATTTCCGCCAATGATCCCGACGCGCTCGTGCCGGTCATGAAGAAGGCGATGGCGCGCGGCATCAAGGTCGTGTCGTTCGACTCGGCCGTGCGCAAGGACGGACGACTGATGCACCTGGCGCCGTCGTCGAACGCGTTGATCGGCCAGAAGCTCGTGACCATGGCAGAAGACGCCGTCGGCAAGACCGGCGAAGTCGCGGTGCTCTCGGCAACGGCCCAGGCGACCAACCAGAACGCCTGGATCGCCGAGATGAAGACCGTGCTGGCTCAGCCGGCACATAGTGGCCTGAAACTCGTCAGCGTGGTGTACGGCGATGACCAGAGCGACAAGAGCTATCGCGAAGCACAAGGCCTGTTCAAGAGCTACCCGAATCTGAAGGCCATCATCGCGCCGACCACCGTCGGCGTGGCCGCTGCCGCGAAGGCCGTACAAGACGAGAAGAAGGTGGGACAGATCTTCGTGACGGGCCTCGGTCTGCCGTCGGAGATGGCGGGCCATGTGAAGAGCGGCGCGGTCAAGTCGTTCGCGATCTGGAACCCGATCGACCTGGGCTATTCGTCGATTCACGCCGCCTACGCGTTCGTGAAGGGCACCGCCAAGGGCGTGCCGGGCGAGAAAATCTCGCTGGGCCGCGTCGGCACCGTCACGCTGGACAAGGACAACGAAGCCGCGATGGCCGAGCCGTTCAACTACGACGCCAGCAACGTCGACAAGTTCGCCAAGTTCTTCTGATCAATTCTCTGTGATCCTATGGCCGGCGTGCTGCGCTGCGTGTGACGCAGGGTGGTACGTCGGACGCTCTCATGACTGCTGAAAACACCCCGCCCTTGCTGTCGCTGCGCGGCCTGCACAAGCGTTTCGGCCCGACGCGCGCCTTGCGCGGCGTCGACCTCGACCTCGTACCCGGCGAAGTGCTGGCGCTGATCGGCGAAAACGGCGCGGGCAAGTCCACCCTGGTCAAGATCCTGACCGGCGTGTATCCACTGGACGAAGGAGAGATCCGTCTGCACGGCAAGGTGTTGCGATTCGATCGAACTCACGACGCGCATGCGGTGGGCATCGTCGCGGTGCATCAAGAAACCGTTATGTTCGAGGAACTGAGCGTAGCCGAAAACATCTTCATCGGCAGGCAACCAATGCACGGCTGGCCCGGCCTGAAGGTCATCGACTGGGCCACGATGAATCGCCAGGCGCAGCGCGTGCTCGATCAGGTGGGCGCCGGCTTTGCCGCCACCAGGCCGGTGCGCGAACTAAGCTTGGCGCAACGCCACCTGATCGAGATCGCACGCGCCTTGTCGCAACAGGCCAAGGTCGTGATTCTCGACGAACCCACGGCCGCCTTGTCGCAGGCCGAGATCCGCGACTTCTACGGCATCGTGCGCGGCCTGAAGGCACAGGGCGTGGCAGTTTTGTTCATCACCCACAAGTTCGACGAGCTGTTCGCCGTGTGCGACCGCTACGTGGTGCTTCGAGACGGCGCGTCGGTGGGCACCGGCACGATGGCCGAGGCCGATGAGTCAGGCCTGGTTCGACTGATGACCGGGCGCGCGATCGACCAGATCTACCCCATCGTGCGCAGCGTGCCGGGCGAAGTCGTTCTGCAAGTGCGCGGCTTGAGCCACCCGACCGAATTCGACAACTTGAACTTCGATTTACGGCGCGGGGAAATTCTGGGATTCTACGGTTTGGTCGGTGCCGGCCGAAGTGAAGCGATGCTTGCCCTGATGGGACTGAACCCGCAGGCCAGCGGTGCCATGACGATCGAAGGGCAGCGCATGGATATCCGCGAGCCGGCAGATGCCATTGCGGCAGGCCTCGCGTACGTACCCGAGGAGCGGCAGCGTCAAGGCGGTGTGCTGTCGTTTTCGGTTCGACACAACATGAGCCTGGCTGCATTGGCTGGTCCACGCCATGGCCTGCATGGCCAGATGTCGCGCGGCCCCTGGTTGTCAGCTCTGCGCGAGAGCGAATTTGCGCGACGCATGATCGAGCGTCTGTCGATTAAGACGGCATCGCACGACACGCCGTTGTCGGGCCTGTCCGGAGGCAATCAGCAGAAGGTGGTGATCGCCAAATGGCTGGGCTTGAATCCGCGCATCGTGATCCTCGACGAACCGACCAAGGGCATCGACGTGGGCGCCAAGCAGGCCGTGTATCAGTTGATCGCCGAGATGGTGGAGCAAGGCCTGGCGGTGATTCTCGTGTCGTCCGAATTGCCGGAGGTGATGAACCTCGCTCACCGCGTGATCGTGATGCGGCGCGGCCGAAAGGTGCGTGAATTCGCACAGGGCGAGGCCGATGCCGAGGCCATCGTGGCGGCGGCCTCGGG
>JANYBE010000393.1 GCA_025360945.1 Rhizobacter sp.
GCCGCTGGAAGACGCGCTCACCGCGAGCTTCACGCCCGAAGCCGCCAAGGGCGTGAAGATGCCGACGACCGACATCAACAGCGACATGCATGGTTCCGCTGCGTACCGCGCCGCGATGATCAGCGTGATGGCGTCCAGGGCTGTGGCGGCGGCGTTGGCGATCGAGCCGCAGACTACCCGGCCGGCGTGGTGGGCCTGGGTGCCACGATCCACACCAACCAGCGCACGATTGCCGCGGACTCGTTCTTCAGTGGGCTGTACGAAACTGCACTGCAGCCCGGCGAGCTGATCACCGCGGTGAGCTTCCCTCCGGCGCAGAAGGCGGCGTACTTCAAGTACAAGCAGCCGGCGTCGCGCTTTGCGCTGGTCGGCGTGTTCGTGGGCCAGGGAGCGGGCGGCGTGCGTGTGGCCGTGACGGGCGCGAAGGGCAGCGTGTTCCGCGCGACCCAGATCGAGGCCGCGCTTGCGAAGAGCTTCACACCCGAAGCCGCCAAGGCCGTGAAGATGCCGACGACCGACATCAACAGCGACATGCACGGCTCGGCCGAGTACCGCGCCGCGATGATCAGCGTGATGGCGTCGCGCGCGGTCGCCGCCGCGCTGGCCCGATGAGCGATCATCGCTGAATGACGAAGCCGCTGACGCTCCCCGATTCGGTCGACGCGGTCATCGCGCTGCTCGCGACCGAGCGCTACGTGTGCGACAGGCGGCTCGCCACCGCGCTGTTCCTCAGCCTGAAGCTCGCGCGCCCGCTGTTCCTCGAGGGCGAGCCCGGCGTCGGCAAGACCGAGCTCGCGAAGACGCTGGCTGCAGCGCTCGGCACGGTGCTGCTGCGCGTGCAGTGCTACGAAGGCCTGGACGTGGCGCAGACCGCGTACGAGTGGAACGTCGCGCGCCAGATGATCGAAATTCGCCTGGCCGAAGCCGCGCACGCCATTCACGGTGAAGGCGACCGCGAGCGGCTCACGCACAGCCTGTACTCGCGCAGCATGCTGATCGAACGCCCGCTGCTGAGGGCGCTGACGCAAACGCAATCGCCGGTGCTGTTGATCGACGAACTCGACCGCGCAGACGAACCCTTCGACGCCTTTTTGCTCGAGGTACTGGCCGAGAACCAGATCACGATCCCCGAATTCGGCACCGTGAAGGCCGATGCGCCACCGATCACCATCATCACCAGCAACCGAACCCGCGAGATCCACGATGCACTGAAGCGGCGCTGCCTATACCACTGGGTTGACTTCCCCGACCTGGCGCGCGAGCTCGAGATCGTGCGGCTGAAGGCGCCGGGCGCGGCCGAGCGGCTTACCATCCAGGTCGTCGAGTTCGTGCAGCGCATGCGCACGCTTGACCTGTTCAAGGCGCCCGGCGTGGCCGAGACCATCGACTGGACGAATGCACTGGTCGCGCTGAATGCATTTTCGCTCGATCCGGCCACCGTGCACGACACGCTCGGTGTGCTGCTGAAGTACCAGGACGACATCGTCAAGCTGCAAAGCGGCGATTGCGCAAAGCTGCTCGACGAGTTGCGTGCGCGTGCGCTGCTCGACTGAATCGTGATCGCGGAAAACATCGTTCACTTTGCGCGCGTTCTGCGCAGTGCCGGCATGGCCGTCGGGCCCGATCGCGTGCTCGCCGCGATGGCCGCCGTCGAACACGTCGGCCTGAACAGGCGAGACGACGTGCATGCCGCGCTCGGTGCCGTGATGCTCGATCGACACGAACAGCAGACGATTTTCGATGCCGCATTCGACGCCTTCTGGCGCGACCCGAAGCTGCTCGAGCAATTGATGTACCTGCTGCTGCCCAAGATCAGTGGCCGCGGCGACAAGGTGATGCCCCCGCGTGCGAACCGGCTCGCCCAAGCGCTCGCCGCGCCGCGCCCTGCGGCGCCGCCGAATCCGGCCAACAGCAGCGCCGACGAAGAACTCAAGTTCGATACCAGCTTCACGTTCTCGCAGCGCGAGCGGCTGCAACGCGCCGACTTCGAGAGCATGACCACGGCCGAGTTCGCGCTTGCCAAGAAGCTTGCCGAACAGCTGCCGCTGCCGGTGGCACCGGTGCGCCGCCGCCGCTTTGAAGCCGCGCGTCGGGGCCGGCTCGACCTGCGCGCCACGATGCAGCGCATGGCGCGCAATCCGCACACGCTGACGCCCGCATTCACGCGCGAACGCCGCGAGCTGCCCACGCTGGTCGTGCTGCTCGACATCTCGGGTTCGATGGAGCGCTACGCGCGGCTGCTGCTGCACTATGTTCATGGTCTGACGCGTCGCTACCTGAAGGTGCACACACTGGTCTTCGGTACGCGCCTGACCAACATCACCCGCAGCCTGCGCCACCGCGACCCGGATGTCGCGCTGGCGCACGCCGACAACCAGGTGCAGGACTGGAAAGGCGGCACGCGGATCGCGTCCTGCCTGGCTGAGTTCAACCAGCTGTGGGCGCGCCGCCTGCTCGCGTCGAACGCTGCATTGCTGCTGATGACCGACGGGCTGGACCGCGACGAGCACGGCGACCTCGCCCACGCTGCCGCGCAGCTGCGGCGCCTCGCGCACCAGATCGTGTGGCTCAATCCCCTGTTGCGCTTCGATGGTTTCGAGCCGCGCGCAGCGGGCGTGCGTGCGTTGTTGCCCAATGTCGATCGCTTCCTTCCGGTGCACAACCTTGCAAGCTTGGCCGATCTCGGCCGGGCGCTGCGGGCACCGATGGTCAATCCCGCATCACTCTTGAACTGAAGATTTCATGGAACTGCAAGGCGAACGACTCATCCCGGCCTCGGTCGACACGACCTGGGCTGCGCTCAACGACCCCGAGGTACTCAAGGCCTGCATCGCCGGCTGCGAATCGGTAGCGCGCACCGGCGACGACGCGTTCAGCGCCGTCGTCGCGCTCAAGGTCGGGCCGGTCAGCGCGCGCTTCAAAGGCAATCTGCAGATGACCAACGTCCAGGCACCGAACGGCTACACGATCAACTTCGACGGACAGGGCGGCGTGGCCGGCTTTGGCAAGGGCTCGGCCGACGTGGCTCTCACACCGCAGGGTGAGCACACGCTGCTGAAGTACGATGCGCGCGCGACCGTGGGCGGCAAGATGGCGCAGATCGGCTCGCGCCTGATCGACGCGACCGCTGCCAAGATCACCGAGGACTTCTTCAAGGCCTTCGAGGCTTATCTGCAGCCCAGTGCACCGGCTTCCCCGGGCGAGGCGGCGACTACCGTGCCGGTGGCCGAACCCGATGGCAGCATGGCCAAACTGTGGTGGCTGATCGGCGCGCTAGTCGTGCTCGCCATTGCCTACTTCGCGATTCGATAGGAGCACCACTGACATGGACAGTCTCGACCTGCAGGTCCTGAGCCAAGCCCGCGACTGGTTCACGCAAGGCCACAAGGTGTGGCTCGTGACCGTGATCGAAACCTGGGGCTCGGCGCCGCGCCCGCCAGGCGCGCTGCTGTGTCTGCGCGACGACGGACTCGTGGCCGGATCGGTCTCGGGTGGTTGTGTCGAAGACGACCTGATCGACCGGTTGCGCCACGGCGAACGCGTCGCAACGCCCTCGCTGATTGCCTATGGCGTGACCAAGGAAGAGGCCGCGCGCTTCGGCCTGCCGTGTGGCGGCAACCTGCGCCTTGTGCAGGAGCCCTTGCAGAGCGTGGCCTGGATCGACGAGGTGCTCGCGCGCACCGAGCGGCACGAACTGGTCGCGCGTCGGCTGAGCTTGGCGACGGGCGAAGTCGTCGTCGAAGCCGCGTCCCGCGGCGATGTGTTCTCGTTCGACGGCAGCCGGTTGACCGCGCTGTTCGGCCCGCGCTGGCGGCTGCTGATCATCGGCGCCGGTCAGCTCTCGCGCGCGGTCGCGCAGATGGCGCTGGCGCTCGACTTCGAGGTCATCTGCTGCGACCCGCGCGAGGAGTACAACCTGACCTGGGACATCCCCGGCACGACCTTCAGCAAGGCCATGCCCGACGATCTGGTGATCGAGCTGCAACTCGATCCGCACAGCGCCGTCGTCGCGGTCACGCACGATCCCAAGCTCGACGATCTGGTGCTGCTCGAAGCGCTGAAGTCGCCGGCCTTCTACATCGGTGCTCTCGGCTCGCGCAACAACACGGCGACGCGCCGCGAGCGGCTGGCGCTGTTCGATCTGTCGCCCGCCGAGATCGACCGGCTGCACGGGCCGATCGGGCTGGACATCGGCAGCAAGACGCCGGCCGAGATCGCCGTTTCCATCGTCGCCGAGATCGTCGCGGTGAAGAACGGCGTGCTGCTCAAGCAGAAGAAGGACGGCTCGTCGGTGCCGGCGATCCGCCCCGCTACTTCAGCGTCCTGAGGTGGGCGATCGGGTCGGCGCGCTGCTTCGCGTCGGGCAGGCCGGAGAATGGCATCACGTGCCGGAAATCGCGGTCTGCGGGTTGGCGATGTAGGCATCGAGTGCCTTCGCGTCCCAGATGGTGCCGGCGTTACGGCGTCATCTGCACCTGGTGCCCTGCTGCGGCTTGCCCTGCTGCCACGGCCCACGCAGATTGGGCTTCGCACACCGTTGCCGAAATCGCCGCCGAGCTGGCGGTGGCCACGCCAGGTCATAGTTCAGAGCTGGAATCCGAGCCAGAGCACCAGCCCTTCGGCCATGTCGCCGAGCAGACCCGGCTGCTCGGGCAGCGAGCGCTGCGCGGATGCCCGCTCGGTCTCGAACCACTCGGCGAAGCGCTCCACCACACCGGGTTCGTGGAACGCCATCATCAGCTCGTAGTTGAGGAACAGGCTGCGGCTGTCGAGATTGGCCGAGCCGGCGAGTGCGAGCAGCTCGTCGACCACGATCAGCTTCGCATGCAGCATGTGCGGCACGAGCCAGATCCGCCCGCCGGCGGCGGCCAGCGCGCGCAACGCGCGGCGCCGGGCCAGGTCCGACAGTCGGTGGTTCGATCTGGCCGGCAGCAGCAGGTCGACCACCACGCCGCGGCGTGCCGCCATGCACAGCGCCATCAGCAGGGCCGAGTCGGGCACGAAATACGGCGTGCTCAGCGCGATGCGGCTGCGCGCGCGGTACGCGGCGGTTAGCAGCAGTGCGTGCAGCGTGTCGTCGAACTGGTCCGGCCCCGAGGCGATCAGCTGTGCGCCGCGGCCGGGTTGAATGTCAACCGGTTCGTCGTCGCGAACCGTGTCCAGGCGCCGGCCGTTGGCGAACGCCCAGTCGTGCTCGAACAGCGCCACCGCCTGCTGCACGACGGCGCCGCGCAGGTCAAAGCTGAGGTCGTGCCATGCGGGCAGGCCGGGCTCGCCTTCGAAATACTCGGTTGCCAGGTTGCGGCCGCCGCACCAGAGTCGCTGCATCGCATGGTCCGCATCGGCGATCAGCATCTTGCGGTGATCGCGCAGGTTGCTGCGGCCCTTCAGCGGCGAATGCAGCGGCGGCACGAAGCGCGTGACCGTGCCGCCGGCCGAGATCAGCGCCTGCATGCTCGGGCTGGCCGTCATCAGGCGACCCAGGCCGTCGATCATCAGGCGCACGCGCACGCCGGCACGCGCCTTCGCGCACAGGCGGTCGATCAGCGCGTGGCCGACCGCATCGCGGCCGATGATGAAGGTGCACAGCTCAATGCTGTGCTGCGCCTCGGCGATGAGCTGCCACACCGCCTGCAACGCTTCTGCGCCATCGGCATGCACATGCAGGTCGGTGAATTCGGCTGGCGCGCTCTGGCCCATCGCGAGTGCGGTCTGCACCGCCCACGCGCGTTCGTCCTCGGGGCTGAGTGCCGCGGGCGCCAGCCGCATGGGTTGACCGCGCGGGCGCGCCTGCTTGCGCGAGCCGAAGGTCAGGAAGGTGGGCAGCGCGACGTAGGGCACGAGCAGCATGAACAGCACCCACGCGATCGCCGCGGTCGGATGGCGGCGCTGCTGCAGGACATGCGCCGTGATGACGTAGATCAGCACGGCCATCAGCGTCACAAGCCCGTGCAGGGTGAGCCAGTAGGTGAGTGTCAGGCCGGGGAACATGGGACGTGACCATAGCGCATGTGCGCGCCTGTTCGCGCCCGATAATCGGGGCGACCTGCCGGAGACACGCATGACGACGACGCTTCGCGACATCATCGGTACCGACTTGCCGCTCATCCAAGCGCCGATGGCCGGTGTGCAGGGCGCTGCGCTTGCGATCGCGGTGAGCAACGCCGGTGGGCTGGGTTCGCTGCCTTGCGCGATGCTGAGCGTGCAGACGCTGCGCGCCGAACTCGCGCTGATTCGCGCTCAGACGTCGCGGCCGTTCAACGTCAATTTCTTCTGCCACACGCCCCCGGCGCCGGACGACGAACGCGAGGCGCGCTGGCGCGCGGCACTGGCGCCGTTCCACACCGAATACGGCATCGATCCTGCACGCATCGCTGCCGGCCCGGGGCGCGCGCCGTTCTCGCATGCGGTGGCCGATGCGCTCGCCGAGTTCGGGCCGCCGGTTGTCAGCTTTCACTTCGGGCTGCCGGCGCCCGATCTGCTCGCTCGCGTGCGCGGCTGGGGTGCGAAAGTTCTGGCCTCGGCAACGACGGTGGACGAGGCGCGCTGGCTCGCGGCGCGCGGTGTCGACGCGATCATCGCTCAGGGCATGGAGGCCGGCGGTCACCGCGGCCTGTTCCTCACCGATGACCTGACGACGCAGGTCGGACTGTTCTCGCTGCTGCCGCAGATCGTGCACGCCGTGGCGGTGCCGGTGATCGCCGCTGGCGGCATCGCCGATGCGCGCGGGGTCGCAGCGGCGCTGTCGCTCGGTGCCGCGGGCGTGCAGGTCGGCACGGCCTTTTTGCTGTGCCCGGAGGCGACGACGAGCGCCGTGCACCGCGCCGCGCTACAGGGCGATGGCGCGCCTCACACGGCGCTCACCAACCTGTTCACCGGTCGGCCGGCGCGCGGCATCGTCAACCGCGTGATGCGCGAGCTCGGCAGCATCAGTGCCGAGGTGCCCGAGTTTCCGTTGGCGACCTCTGCGATCGCACCGCTGCGCGCACAGGCCGAGGCGCAAGGCCGGGGCGACTTCTCGCCGCTGTGGGCGGGCCAGAACGCGAGCGGTTGCAAGGCTGTGCCGGCCGCGCAACTCACGCGCGAGTTGTGCGCCTTGTGCGCCTTGTTGACCTAGCGCTGGGCCATTACCAGTACCGGCTGCTCGCGGTACCACTGCGGGAACGTGCTCTTCAGATTTGCGATCTTCGGCAGATCGAAGTGCGCGATGTAGCCCGACTCCGGGTGCAGCGTCGCGTAGTCCTGGTGGTAGGACTCGGCGGTGTAGAACGCGCTCAGCGGCCCGACCTGCGTGACGATCTTCGCAGGGAAGACTTTGGCCGCGTCGAGCCTGGCGATGTACTTCTCGGCGACCATCTTCTGCGACGCACTGGTTGTGAACACCGCCGAGCGGTACTGCGTGCCCGAGTCCGGGTCCTGGCGGTTCAGCTGGGTCGGGTCGTGCGCGACCGAGAAATAGATCTGCAACAGCTGTGCATATGAGATCTGCTTCGGGTCGAACGTGATCTGCACCGACTCGGCATGGCCGGTCAGGCCCGAGCCCACCATCTCGTAGACAGCCGTTTGCTTGGCGCCGCCGGCATAGCCCGACACGGCCTGGATCACGCCCCGGGTGTGCTGGAACACGCCTTGCACGCCCCAGAAGCAGCCGCCGGCGAACACCGCGACCTCTTGTGCTCCCGCAGCCTCGGTGACGAGATCGGCGCCGGGCGCCGGGATCTTCACCGCCACTTCGGCGGCCACGCCGGGGCTGAGCTGCGCGTACGCGAGCGCGGCCAGGGCAAGAGCGCCGCCCAGGTTGAGGATGCGGCGGATTCGGTCGGGGGTGCGTGGGGTCATGACAAGTCTCGTGTTTGAACAACAGCAAGTCGTTGCAGCGCACCGACTTCTTACGGCTTGTAGTTTGCGCCCGGCGGCGGCGCGGTGAACAGCTTGGCGGCGCGACCCTTCAGCTCGAGCAACTCGCTGGGCGTGACCGAGTAGGTGCCCGACATCACGTCGACCTCGACACGGAACTCGACTTCCTTGGTGCCGTTGGACAGGGTGCCCGAGGTGAACTCGTAGCTCTCGTCCTCGGCCGGTAGACCGAGAGCGGTCTTGTCGTAGTCCCGGTGCTCGACCTGGCGGATCTCGCCGCTGGCAAGATCGAGCATGCCGGTAGACTCGATCACGGTGTCGGAGAGTTCGTCGAATATCTTGATGGGCAGCTTCAGGTCCACAGGGCTCTTCCGGAGATGGCGCGGCGCGCCGGGCAAGCCAAGCATTTTAGGCGGTACCGCGGGCTCAGGAGTTGCTCGTTGCCCGCACCTCTTCGATCGTCGTGACGCCGGCCAGCACCTTGTCGATGCCGTCCTGGCGCAGCGTGCGCATGCCCTCGACCAGCGCCGTGTGCTGCAAGGCCTCGGCGCGTGCGCCGGTCTGGATCAGGCGGCGCAGCTCGCGCGACACGACCATCATCTCGTGCAGCCCGGCGCGACCCTTGAAGCCGGTGTCGCCGCAGGCGGCGCAGCCCGGGCTGCTGTGCAGCACCAGGCGGCCATCGCGGCTGTTGCGCTCCATCCAGCCGGCGAGCACCGCGTCGCGGCCAATTGGCGGCTCGTCGCCAAAGGCGTGCATGTAGTCGGCCAGCAGCTCGTCGGTCTCGTCGCTCGAGGCTGCGCGTGTCTTGCGGCATTGCGTGCACAAGCGGCGGACCAGGCGCTGCGCGAGCACGGCGAGCAGCGAGTCGCCGAAGTTGAACGGGTCCAGGCCCATGTCGAGCAGGCGCGTCACGGTCTCGGGCGCGCTGTTGGTGTGCAGCGTGGAGAGCACGAGGTGGCCGGTCAGCGAGGCTTCTACCGCCATCTCGGCGGTCTCGCCGTCGCGGATTTCACCGACCATGATCACGTCCGGGTCGGCGCGCAGGAAGGCGCGCAGCGCCTTCGCGAACGTCCAGTCGATCTTCGGGTTGACCTGCACCTGGCGCAGCCCCGGCTGGGTAATTTCGACCGGGTCTTCGGCGGTCCAGATCTTGCGCTCGGGCACGTTGATGTGGCTGAGCGCCGAATGCAGGGTGGTCGTCTTGCCCGAGCCGGTCG
>JANYBE010000542.1 GCA_025360945.1 Rhizobacter sp.
AGATCGCCTACCGGCGCATGTTGAGCGATATGTCGCATCGTCACATGACACTGGCGCAGCTGGTCGAATGCAGCGGTGTTCGCCGGTATGAAGTGCGCAACTTCATTGATATGCTCGAATCCCGCGGCCTGATCGCCGAGCGAGAGGCCGCCGTACCCGATTCGCTTTTTGGTTCGCTGCGCCCGCTGGGCGGGTGGCTCAAACGCGCGCTGGCCGCTACCCACATCGACTCTCGCTGAGATTGGTCGTTACCTGGGTGCGCCATGCACCCGCTACTGGCGTGAATGTTGCTGCGTTCACACCATGGCTTCCGTTGAATCACTGCGCATCGTCATCGTCGCCCCCGACTCGCTGGTGAGCGATGCGACCGACCCGGCTGCCGAATCCGAAGTCCGCCGCTCGCGATCCCTGCGCATCGGCCCGTTGCAAGAATGGCTGCAACATCGTCGCGGTGCTGCCCGCCGACGTGTTCCTGCCGGAGCGCATTGCCCAAATCGGGCCCGACATGATCATCGTGGATGCCGAAAGCCAGGCCCGCGACACGCTGGAACATGTGGTGATGGCCACTCGCGATGCACGTCGGCCCATCGTGCTCTTCACCGAAGACAACGACACTTCGCACGTGCGCGACGCCATCGCCGCGGGTGTGACGGCCTACGTGGTGGCCGGTCTTGCATCAGATCGGGTCAAACCGGTGCTCGATGTGGCGCTCGCCCGATTTCAGCACGAGGAGCATATGCGCCGCGAGCTCGCCGATGCGCGCAGCCAGCTCAGTGAGCGCAAGGCGATCGACCGCGCTAAAGGTTTGCTGATGCAGCGCCAGGGCCTCAGCGAAGACGAGGCCTACGCCCTGCTGCGCAAGACCGCAATGGACAAGGGGCTGCGGCTCGCTGACGTCGCGCGGCGCATTCTCGACGTCGCTGATCTGCTTGTCTGATGCAACTTGGCATATCTATTGCATAGAGTGTTGTAGAAGATCAACGGCGATCTTCAATTGCTCGACGATGCACCAAAGCGGGTGCACAAATCCCGGACGACGGCGTCCTCACAAGCATGGCTTCGCGGCCGGCTTCGTGCGGACGCCGTTTTTGCTTTCTGCTGACCGCTGGACCGAGACCACGCCATGAGCCCCCTGCCCCGCATCGAACGAAAGACCAACATGACCCGCCGCCGCATCATCAAGGCAGCAGCAGCCACCAGCGCCGCGGGCCTGGTGCCGGGGCTTAACACTGCAGTCTACGCGCAGGGCTCGGACAAGCCCGAGAAGGAAGAAGTGCGCATCGGCTTCATCCCGCTGACCGATTGCGCCTCCGTCGTGATGGCCTCGGTGCTGGGCTTTGACAAGAAGTACGGCGTCAAGATCGTGCCGACCAAAGAGGCCTCGTGGGCCGGCGTGCGCGACAAGCTCGTCAACGGCGAGCTCGACATGGCGCACGTGCTCTACGGCCTGATCTACGGCGTGCACCTTGGTGTTGGCGGTCCGAAGAAGGACATGGCCGTGTTGATGAGCCTGAACAACAACGGCCAGGCGATCACGCTCTCGAAAACACTCGCCGACAAGGGCGCCGTCGATGGCCCGGCGCTGGCCAAGCTGATGGCCAAGGACAAGCGCGAGTACACCTTCGCCGGCACATTCCCGACCGGTACCCACGCGATGTGGATTCACTATTGGCTCGCGGCCTGCGGCATCGATCCGGTCAAGGGCGCCAAGCTGATCACTGTCCCGCCGCCACAGATGGTGGCCAACATGCGCGTCGGCAACATGGACGGCTTCTGCGTCGGCGAGCCCTGGGGTCACCGCGCGATCATGGACGGCATCGGCGTGACGGCGATCACCACGCAGGACATCTGGCGCGATCACCCCGAGAAGACGCTGGGCACCACGGCCGATTTCGTCAAGAAGAACCCGAACACCTGCCGCGCTGTGATGATGGCCATTCTCGAAGCCGGCCGCTGGATCGACGCTAGTCTTGCCAGCAAGATGAAGATGGCCGAGACCGTGGCCGACAAGAGCTACGTCAACACCGGCGTCGACGCGATCAACCAGCGCATCCTCGGGCGCTATCAGAACGGCATGGGCAAGACCTGGGACGACCCCAACCACATGAAGTTCTTCAACGACGGTGCGGTCAACTTCCCGTACCTGTCCGATGGCATGTGGTTCCTCACGCAGCACAAGCGCTGGGGCCTGCTGAAGGAACATCCCGACTACCTGACCGTGGCCAAGCAGATCAACCAGATCGACCTCTACAAGCAGGCTGCCGGCGCCTTGAAGATCAGCGTACCCAAGGACATGCGCACATCAAAGCTGATGGACGGCGTGATCTGGGATGGCAAGGACCCCAAGACGTACGCCGACAGCTTCGCCATCAAGGCTTGAGTCGCACCAGGAGAGCCACAATGGTCAGCGCCGTATTCCATTCCCCCGCGCGGGCGTCGCCCGCTGCCAAGAGTGCCGTCAAGTCGATCGGCGTCGCCTCGCCCGAACCGAAGCCGGCGCCACTGCCCCAGCCAGCGAAATCATCTTACGACTGGCACGCACTCGGCATGAAGGTCTTTCCGCCGCTGCTGGGCATCGCGTTGCTGATCGGCATCTGGGAACTGCTGACGATGAAGAGCACGACCTTCCCGACGCCGGGCGCGACGTTCGTCGAGGCGGCCAAGATCTTCTCCGACCCGTTCTACCGCAAGGGGCCGAACGACCAGGGCATCGGCTGGAACATCCTGTTCTCGCTGCAGCGCGTCGCGTTCGGCTTCGGCATGGCCGCACTTGTCGGCATCCCGACGGGCTTCATGATCGGCCGCTTCGAGGTGTTGAACCGCATGGTGTCGCCGCTGATCAGCCTGCTGCGACCGGTCTCGCCGCTCGCGTGGTTGCCGATCGGCCTTCTGGTGTTCAAGGCCGCTAACCCGGCCGCGATCTGGACCATTTTCATCTGCTCGATCTGGCCGATGATCATCAATACCGCGGTCGGCGTGCAGCGCGTGCCGGCCGATTACCTGAACGTCGCGCGGGTGCTGAACCTGAGCGAGTGGAAGATCATCTCAAAGATCCTCTTCCCTGCCGTGCTGCCCTACATGCTGACCGGCGTGCGCCTGTCTGTGAGCACAGCGTGGCTGGTGATCGTAGCGGCCGAGATGCTGACCGGTGGCGTTGGCATCGGCTTCTGGGTCTGGGACGAATGGAACAACCTGAACGTGCAGCACATCCTGATCGCAATCTTCGTGATCGGTGTCGTCGGCCTGCTGCTCGAACAGCTACTTGTGACCGTGGCCAAGCGCTTCACCTACGACGAGGTCTGAACCAGAAGTCACCATGAACAAGTTCATCGAGATCCAGCACGCCGACATGGTGTTCACCACCCGCAAGAGTCGCTTCCACGCGCTGCGCGACATCAACTTGACGGTGGCCAAGGGCGAGTTCTTCACGCTGATCGGCCACTCGGGCTGCGGCAAGTCGACGCTGCTGAATCTTATCGCCGGGCTGACGTTCCGACCGCCGGCACGCTGCTGTGCGACGACCGCGAGATCGCCGCGCCCGGTCCCGAGCGCGCGGTCGTGTTCCAGAACCATTCGCTGCTGCCCTGGCTCAGCTGCATCGAGAACGTACAGCTCGCCGTCGAGCGTGTGTTCGGCGCAAAAGAGACCAAGGCACAACTGATCGCGCGAGCCAGGGCCGCGCTCGCGCTCGTCGGCATGGACCACGCGCTCAACAAGCGTCCGCATGAAATCTCCGGCGGCATGAAGCAGCGCGTGGGCATTGCGCGCGCGCTCGCGATGGAGCCCAGGGTGCTGCTGCTCGACGAACCGTTTGGCGCGCTCGACGCGCTCACGCGCGCGCACCTGCAGGACGAGTTGCTGAAGATCGTCGCACGCACCCAGAGCACGGCCGTGATGGTCACCCACGATGTCGACGAAGCGGTGCTGCTGTCCGACCGAATCGTGATGATGACGAACGGCCCGGCCGCCACCATCGGCGGGGTCCTCGCGGTCGGCCTGGAGCGCCCGCGCAATCGTGTCGAGCTGGCCGAGGATAGCCGCTACGCGCACTGCCGCAAGGAAGTACTGGACTTCCTGTACACGCGCCATGGGCGCATCGAGAGTCAGGCCGCTTGAGTCGTCGTCAGTCAAGCAGCAGCCGGTAGCCCACGCCGGTCTCGGTCAGGATGTGGCGCGGTTGCGCTGGATCGCCCTCGAGTCTCAGCCGCAGCGCGCCCCCAGCTTGGCGCAGAAAGCGACCAGGCCAAACAAGGCCAAAGCTATCGCGGCGGCCGCACCCAGATGCAGAAAGTCCATACATCCCTCACAAAGCATTCTCCAAGGCCTGAATGGTGAAGACGCCCGCGTCAAATCGGCGTACAGACTTCCGCAGGCCGCATCAAGAAATCATCAAGAAGGAGCGGCTGCGCCTAGTGCAGAACAAAAAGAATGGCCCCTGTGAAGGGGCCTTGTCCGTGAGTGCGGGGCGAAATCAGTGCGCTTCCTTCGCGTGGTTGATCGTGTACTTCGGGATCTCGATCACGACATCCCGGTTCGACAGGATCGCCTGGCACGACAGGCGCGAGTTCGGCTCCAGACCCCAGGCGCGGTCCAGCAGATCTTCTTCGCTCTCGTCCATTTCTCCGAGCGATGCGAAGCCTTCGCGCACGATCACGTGGCAGGTCGTACAGGCGCAGCTGAGTTCGCAGGCGTGTTCGATCTCGATGTGGTTGTCGAGCAGGGCCTCGCAGACCGAGGTGCCGCTCGGCGCTTCGATCTGCTTGCCCTCGGGGCAGTACTCGGCATGGGGGAGGATCTTGATGATGGGCATGAGGGTCAGACCTGGTCGACGCGCTTGCCAGCAAGGGCGAGGCGGATGCCCCGGTTCATGCGCTCGGCGGCAAAGGCTTCGGTGCCCTTGGCGAGCGCCTCGACGGCGGCATCGATGGTGTGATGGTCGGCAGACTCGCGGCTCACCTGCAGCTCGGCGAGCAAGTTGGCGATGTCGTCGCGCTGAGCGGCGCTCAGCAAATCGCCGTCAGCGGCCAGCGCGGAGTGCGTCGCCAGCGTCATGCGCTCGGCCTCGACGCGCGACTCGCGCAGGCTGCGCTGAATCATGTCCTGCTCGGCGGTGCTGAAGCTCTCGCGCAGCATGCGCGCGATTTCGTCGTCCGCCAGCCCGTAGCTGGGCTTGACGGTGATCGCCGCTTCGACGCCCGAGGTCTCCTCGCGCGCCGTCACATTCAGCAAGCCGTCGGCATCGACCTGAAAACTCACACGCACACGCGCCGCACCCGCGACCATGGGCGGGATGCCGCGCAGCTCGAAGCGCGCCAGCGAGCGGCAGTCGCTGACGACCTCGCGCTCGCCCTGCACGACATGGATCGCGATCGCCGTCTGGCCGTCCTTGAAAGTCGTAAAGTCCTGCGCGCGCGCGGTCGGGATCGTGCTGTTGCGCGCAATGATGCGTTCAACCAGACCGCCCATCGTTTCGAGGCCGAGCGACAGCGCGATCACGTCAAGTAGCAGCAGTTCGCCCGCGCCGGCATTGCCGGCGAGCGCATTCGCCTGAATCGCCGCGCCGAGCGCGACGACCTCGTCCGGGTTCAGATTGGTGAGCGGCGTCTGGCCGAAGAACTCGCCGACCGCCGCCTGCACCATCGGCATGCGTGTCGAGCCGCCGACCATCACGACACCCTTGACCTCGGCCTTGTCGG
>JANYBE010000563.1 GCA_025360945.1 Rhizobacter sp.
GTAGACGTTCATGCGGTTCAGGATCGGGTCGGGGATCGCGCGGCCGTCGTTCGCGGTGGCGACCCAGATCACTTGGCTCGCGTCGATCGGCACCTCGGCGAATTCGTCGGTGAAGCTGCCGGCGGTGTCGTGCTCGAGCAGGCTGTATAGCGCGCCGAGCGGGTCGTAGGCGTGCTCGCCGCCGGCCTTGTCGATCTCGTCGACTACCATCACCGGGTTCGCGTATTGGCCATCGACCAGCGTCTCGAAGACCTTGCCGGGGCGCGCGCCCTTCCATTGGCTTGAAGCGCCGCTGAGCACCCAGCCGGCCGTCATCGAACTCATTGACAGAAAGCCCATCCCGGTGCCGAGCAGCACCGACAGCTCGCGCGCGAAATGCGTCTTGCCCACACCCGGCGGGCCGAGCAGCAGCAGCGGCGTGATCTCGAGCGCGTCGCGGCTGTCTTCGCACAGCGCGAGCTGACGCTTGATGTCGTCGAGCACCTCGGTGAAGTTGGGCAACTCGTCGTAGAGGTGGTCCATCACCGGCAGGCCGGAGGGCTTGACCTGAAATCGCTCCGGGCCTTTCTCGAGCATGCGCTCGTAGGTCGAACGCAGGCTCTCGTGTTCCTTCTGTGGCAGCTTGTCGAGCTTGCGGCCCACGTCGTCGACGCGGTAGAGGCTGCGCATGCGCGCGATCGGGATGCTGCCTCGCGGGGTCGAGACCGTGACCAGATCGTTGGAAGTGGGCATCGAGCGATCCTCCTTCAACTTGCGCTGCGTTCATTCAAGCACAGTTCGCATGCCGCCGTCCCTCGAACAGCGCCGCAATCCACGGGCTGTTGTTGCAGATTGCATGCCACGCCACGCCACGCCACGCCACGCCACGCCACGCCACGCCACGCCACGCCACGTCAGGCGGGCGGGCGGGCCGAGCGCCTGAGCGGTCCCAAGCCGGCCCGCGATCCCCCTCGGGGATTAATTCGACGTGCCCGTGACCGCGGGGTTCACTTCACCCAGGTGTTGAGCTGGATGATCGGCAAAAGGACCGCCAGCACGATCAGCATCACGACCGCGCCCATCGCGACGATCAGCAGCGGCTCGAGAATCGTGGCCATCTGCAGCGCGCGGCGCTGCACTTCGGTGCCGAGCTGGCGCGCGGCGCGTTCGAGCATCACCGGTAGCTGGCCGGTCTGCTCGCCCAGGCGCGAGAACATCGCGAGCAGCCCAGGGAATCGCTGCTTGCCCGCAAGCGCCGACGCGAGCGGCGCGCCCTCACGCACCTGCACCAGCGCGTCCATCGCGTCGGCGCGCATCGCGCGGTTCGACAGCGTTTCGGCCGCGGCCTGCAAGGCCTTCAGGATCGGCACGCCTGCGCCTGCGAGCATCGCCAGCGTGCCGGCGAAGCGCGCCGCGTTGTAGCCGCGCGCGAGCTTGCCAATCAGCGGCAGCGTGAGCCAGCCGGCGTCGAAGCTCTGGCGAAAGACCTCGTTGCGCAGCATCGTCAACAACAGCCCGACACCGGCCGCGATCAGCAGCAAGACGGCCCAGCCCCAGTTGCGCAGAAAGCTGCTGACGGCCAGCATCGCGATCGTCAGCGCGGGCAGCGCGCGCTTCGAGCTGGTGAAGACCGACGCGACCTGCGGCACCACGTAGGTGACCAGAAAGATCACGATGACGATCGCGATCAGCGACACGATCGCCGGGTACAGCGTCGCGCCGATCAGCTTGGCCTTCAGCTCCTGGCGCTCTTCGAGGTCGTCGGCCAGACGCTCGAGCACGCGGCCGAGCGCGCCGCTTTGCTCGCCGGCGGCGACCACGCCGCGGTACACGTCGTCGAATTCGCGCGACGCACTCGCCAGCGCACGCGCGAACGGCGAGCCGCTGTTGACCTCGCTGCGCAGGTGCGCGACGAGCTCGCGCTGACGCGGATCCTCGGCCTCTTCGCTGAGCGCGGTCAATGCGCGCTCGAGCGGCAGGCCCGCCGCGACGAGGCCCGCAAGCTGGCGCGTCCAGACCGCCAGGCTGGTAGACGTGAATACGCGGCGCTGGAATTGCAGGCCCTGGCCCGCCGTGCCGGCCGATGCCACCTGCGTGACGGCCAGCGGCACGAGCGCCTGCGCACGCAATTGGGCGCGCGCGGCCTTGGCGTTCTCGGCGTCGAGCAAGCCGGTGCTGGACTTGCCAGCGGCGTCTAGCGCTTCGAATTTGTACGCGGGCATATCAGCGCGACCCGCCGGGTGCCAGCCCGCCCCAAGGCAGGCGGCGCCCCGTCGGGGGGCAGGAGACAAGCGATGTGGGGGCTGTCATCTCATTCGCGTGTCACGCGCATCACCTCTTCAGGCGACGTGATGCCTTCGGCGACGAGGCGCTCGCCGTCCTCGCGCATCGAGCGCAGGCCTGCCGCCTCGGCCGCGACGAAGATCTGCGATTCGGCCGCGCGGCCGTGGATCAACGCCCTGACCTGGTCGTCCACCGTCATCAGCTCGTACACGCCGGTGCGGCCCTTGTAGCCTGTGTCTCCGCAATGCGCGCAACCCACCGGGTGGTAGCGGCCCCGCACATCGACCTTCTTGCAGTGCGGACACAGCTTGCGCACAAGCCGCTGCGCGAGCACGCCGATCAGGCTCGAGCTCAGCAGGAACGGCTCCACACCCATGTCGATCATCCGCGTGACGGTGCTGGGCGCGTCGTTCGTGTGCACCGTGGCCAGCACCAGGTGGCCGGTCAGCGAGGCCTGGATCGCGATCTGCGCGGTCTCGTAGTCGCGGATCTCGCCGATCATGATCACGTCCGGGTCCTGGCGCAGGATCGCGCGCAGCGCCTTCGCGAAGGTCAGGTCGATCTTCGGGTTGACCTGGGTCTGGCCAATGCCGGGCAACTCGTACTCGACCGGGTCCTCGACCGTCAGCACGTTCGTGCCGGCAGTGTCGACGCGGCCGAGCGAGGCGTAGAGCGTCGTCGTCTTGCCCGAGCCGGTCGGGCCGGTGACGAGGATGATGCCGTGCGGCTGCTTGATCAGCTTGTCGA
>JANYBE010000396.1 GCA_025360945.1 Rhizobacter sp.
GGTTTCCTTCTTCACGCGCAGGCCGATCAACAGCGACGCCATCATCACCGGCGACATCTCGCCGCTCATGATGCGGCGCATCAGCGCGAGCATTTCGTCGTGGAAGATTTCGCGGTGGTCGATGGTGCGCGACAGCGCTTCGAGATTCGTGATGGTCATGGCAGGCTTCTGATGGGCTTTTGGTGGGCTTCGGCAGGCGACGCAAACGCGTCAGGCAGTCAGGTGCTCGCGCAGCACGGCGATCGTGCGGTTGACGCCCGCCGCATCGACATCGAGGTGGGTCACGAAGCGCAGGCGTTGCGCCCGGCCATAGAGCGAGCCGGTGGCCAGCACGCCGCGTGCCTTCAAGTGCGCCACCGCACTCGCCGCGCCTTCGCCGTGCAGATCGACGAAGACGATGTTGGTCTGCGGCGGCTCGACCGTCACCCCTGGCAGGCCGGCCAGCCCCTCGGCCAGGCGCCGCGCGAGCGCATGGTCATCGGCCAGGCGCTCGATGTGATGGTCAAGCGCATGCAGCGCCGCCGCCGCCAGCACGCCCGCCTGGCGCATGCCGCCGCCGAGCATCTTGCGCCAGCGATGGGCCCGCGCGATCAGTTCGTGCGTGCCGACCAGCGCCGAGCCGACCGGCGCGCCCAGGCCTTTCGAGAAACACACCGACACGGTGTCGAAGTGCTGCGCCATTTCGCAGGCGCGGGTGGTCGCATCGCCGCCCAGCGCCACCGCCGCATTGAACAGCCGCGCGCCGTCGAGGTGCGTGGCCAGGCCGCGCCGCCGCGCCAGTGCCGTGGCCTCGGCGATGTAGGCCATCGGCAGCAGCTTGCCGCCGAGCGTGTTCTCGAGCGTGAGCAGCCGGCTGCGCGCAAAGTGCGCATCGTCAGGCTTGATCGCGGATTCAATGTCGGAAAGCAGCAGCGTGCCATCGGCTTGATGCGCCAGCGGCTGCGGCTGCACGCTGCCCAGCACCGCCGCGCCACCGCCTTCCCAGCGGTAGGTGTGCGCCATCTGGCCGACGATGTATTCGTCGCCGCGCGCGCAGTGGCTCATGATGGCGACGAGGTTGCTCTGCGTGCCGCTCGGCACGAACAGCGCGGCTTCCTTGCCGAGCAATTCGGCGATGCGCTGCTGCAAGGCGTTGACGCTTGGGTCGTCGCCGAACACATCGTCGCCGAGCGGTGCTTCGAGCATCGCGGCGCGCATCGCAGCAGTCGGCTGCGTTACCGTGTCGGAGCGCAGGTCGACAACGGTCATGACCACCCCCAGGGCGCCGCGCTCATGCGCGCAACTCCAGAAAGTTCTTCAGCATCGCGTGACCGTGTTCGGTCAGGATCGACTCGGGGTGGAACTGCACGCCTTCGAGCGGCGTCTTCGTGCCCGCCAGTTCGCGGTGGCGCACGCCCATGATCTCGCCGTCTTGCGAAGTCGAGGTGATGTCGAGCGCGGCCGGCAGCGTGTCGCGTTCGATCACCAGCGAGTGGTAGCGAATGACCGTGAAATGTCTCGGCAGCGCGGTGTAGATGCCGCGCCCGTCGGTGCTCAGCACATCGGTCTTGCCGTGCATCTGCGTCTTCGCGCGGATCACCTTGCCGCCCAGCGCCGCGCCGATTGCCTGGTGACCCAGGCACACGCCGAGGATCGGCATCCGGCCGACGAAAGCCGTGATGGCATCGACGCAGACGCCCGCCTCGGCCGGCGAGCACGGGCCGGGCGACAGCACGAGCTTGTCGGGCCGCAGCGCGGCGATGCCGGCCACGTCGATTTCGTCGTTGCGAAACACCCGCACGTCTTCGCCAAGCTCGGCGAAGTACTGCACCAGGTTGTAGGTGAAGCTGTCGTAGTTGTCGATCATCAGCAGCATGTGCGCTCTGTCCTGTTGATTTCATTGGATGTTCTGCGAGACATCCACGTTTCATACCCGCTTTGATACCCGCTTTTTCTGTCGCTGGCGAGGCCGGCGCGACGTGCGGGGTGGGGACTGAGGCGCCCGAGCGGGCGCAATAAGTCGGTCAGGCTGATGGCTTGCGCCAACGCCAACCGAAGAGAGCTGCCGAATATGAATGCTGACCGGACATGCGAGCGATTATCGCTTGCCTTCGGCGGGATGAGCCCTAAACGCAAGGCTCGCC
>JANYBE010000571.1 GCA_025360945.1 Rhizobacter sp.
ACGCGAACTCGAGCGCCTCAAGCGCGTTGCCAAGGCCGAAGGCGTGTACGAGGACACGCGTTTCCGCGATGAGGTCGCCAAGCTCGAGGTCGACGTCGTCGCACTCGAGATGATGGTGTTGCGCGTGCTCTCGGCCGAGAAGAGCGGTAAGCAGTCGCTCGATGTCGCGGGCCTGCTGAAGATCCGAGGCAGCGAGATCCAGCAGCGCTACACCGAGCTGATGATGCTGGCGGCCGGCCCGGCCAGCGTGCCCTTCATCAAGGAGGCGATGGAGGCCGGTTGGCAAGGTGACATGGCCGCGGGCGCGACGTTTGTCGCGCCGCTCGCGGGCACCTACTTCAACGTGCGCAAGACGACGATCTATGGCGGCTCGAACGAGGTTCAGCGCAACATCGTCGCGCAGACCGTTCTCGGCTGAGCCGCCGACCCGAACAAGGAACCGACATGGACTTTGACTTTTCAGACGACCAAGAAATGCTGCGCGACACGGTGCGCAAATGGGTCGACAAGGCCTACACCTTCGAGCGCCGGCGCGAGATCGTCAAGGCCGGCGGCTTCTCGAAAGAAGCCTGGGCCAACCTTGCCGAGCTCGGCCTGACGGGCCTGTACGTGCCCGAGGCGCTGGGCGGCGTCGGCTTCGGTCCGGTCGACGCTATGGTGGTGATGGAAGAACTCGGGCGCGGCATCGTGCTCGAGCCCTACGCCGCCGTCTCGCTGGTCGGTGCGAGCCTGCTAAGTGCGGGGCGCGCACCCTCGGCCGAGCTGTGGCTGCAAGGCATTGCCGAAGGCAAGGAACTCGTCGTGCTCGCGCACCAAGAGCGCGCCGCGCGCTACCGCCTGAATCATGTCCAGACGACCGCGAAGAACATCGGCGGCACTTGGCAGCTAAGCGGCCTGAAGACCGTCGTGCCTGCGGGCACGAACGCCGGCGCGTTCGTCGTGCCCGCGCGGGTCAGCGGCGCGGTCGATGACGCGTCAGGCATCGCGCTGTTCCTGGTCTCGCGCGGCGAGGCCGGCGTCAAGGTGCGCGGCTACCCGACACAGGACGGCGGCTGTGCGGCCGACCTGACACTGACCGACGCCGACGCGATCGAGCTGCTGCCGCCCGGCGAAGCCTTCGGCGTGCTCGAACACGCGATCGACATCGGCATCGCCGCGTTGTGCGCCGAAGCCGTTGGCGCGATGGACAAGCTGGTCGCAATCACCGTCGAGTATATGAATACGCGCAAGCAGTTCGGTGTCGCGATCGGCACGTTCCAGGCGCTGCGGCACCGCATCGCCGACGTCAAGATGCAGCTCGAACTCGCGCGCTCAATGAGCTACTTCGCGAGCCTCAAGCTGAACGAGCCGGCACCGGCACGGCGCCGCGCGCTCGCGCAGGCCAAGCTGCAACTCGGCCAGTCGATGCGCTTTGTGGGCCAGCAATGCATCCAGCTGCACGGCGGCATCGGCGTGACCGACGAGTACATCGCCAGCCACTACTTCAAGCGCCTCACGGTCATGGAGATGAGCTACGGCGACACGCTGCACCAGCTCGGCGAGGTGTCCGCGCGGATGCAGAACACCGCAGGTGTGTTTGCATGATTCTCACTGCGGGTGTTTTTGTGTGATGCGTCTGGCGGGGCTGCTGCTGGGGAGTCTGCTGTGCAGCCCGCTGGCGCAGGCCTGTGACCCGCTCGTCATCGCGCACCGCGGTGCGAGCGGCTATCTGCCCGAGCACAAGCTCGCCGGCTACGAGCTCGCGGTGCGCCTGGGCGCCGACTACATCGAGCCCGATCTGCAACTCAGCCGCGACGGCGTCCTCGTCGCGATGCACGATGAGACGCTGCAACGCACGACCAACGCCCCTGCGCTGTTCGCACCGCGCAGGGGCGGCTACAAAGTCGCCGACTTCTCGCTCGCCGAGATCAAGACCCTCACCGTCAGGCCCACCGGTACCGGCAAGACAAGCTATCCCGGCTTCACGCCTGCATCACCCGAGCTGCGCGTGCCGACCTTCGACGAGGTGATCGCGCTCGCCAAGGCCCAGAGCGTGGTCGCCGGGCGCGCCGTCGGCATCTACCCGGAAGCCAAGCAGGCCGACCCGGTGATGGAGGACAAGATCCTCGCCACGCTGGCGCAGCAGCACTACGCGAGCGGCGGCGACAAGGTCTTCGTTCAGTCATTCAGCGACGTGACCGTGCGGAGCCTGGATACGAAGCAGCGCGCGCTCGACCTGAAGCTGCCGCTGATCCTGCTCGGCTACGCGAGCGCGCAGCCCGATGGCAGCGCGATGCTGGTTGTGCCCGGCGGCCGCACGCTGAGCCTGCGCGAGGTCGCGGTGTTTGCCAACGGCATCGGAGTCGGGATCACGAGCACGAAATACCCGCTGACGAAAAGCTTCGTCGATCAGGCACACAAGGCGGGTCTGGTCGTGCATGGCTGGACCTTCTCGAAAGCCGACGCAGCGGCGGCCGCCGACGAGTACAAGGCCTTGCTGGAGATGGGGCTGGACGGCATGTTCAGCAACTACAGCGACCTGGCCGTGAAGGCACGCGAGGCGTTCGTGGCCGCGCGCAAATGAATCCCTCCGGCAGCCTCACCGACGTACGCGGCCTGCGCGTCGGCCACTTCACCGAGACGCGCCGGCCGACCGGTTGCACCGTGATTGTGGCAATCGAAGGCGCGGTCGCCGGTGTGGACGTGCGCGGTGCGGCTCCGGGCACGCGCGAGACCGAGCTGCTGTCGCCTCTGAACGCGATCGACAAGGTCCACGCCGTGATGCTGGCCGGCGGTAGCGCGTTTGGGCTCGACGCCGCGGGCGGCGTTATGCGCTGGCTCGAAGAGCACGGTATCGGTGTGCCAGTCGGCTCGGTGCGTGTGCCCATCGTGCCGGCGGCGATTCTGTTCGATCTGTGGGTCGGCGATGCCTCGATCCGACCCGATGCCGCGTCGGGCTACGCGGCGTGCGAGGCTGCGACGACCGACCCGGTCGCGCAAGGCAACGTGGGTGCGGGCACCGGCGCGGCGGTCGGCAAGCTTTTCGGCATCCAGCGCGCGATGCGCGGCGGTCTGGGCAGTGCGTCGGTCACGGTCGGCGGCATAACGGTGTCGGCGCTGGTAGTGGTGAATGCGATTGGTGACGTGATCGATCCGTCGACCGGCGAACCCATCGCCGGCGCGCGCAGCGAAAACGGCAAGCGCCTGCTAGGCACCATGCGCTCGATGCTGCGCGGCGAGCTGATGGCGCCGCTGCAGGCGGGCAGCGCCACCACGCTCGGCGTCGTCGCGACCGATGCGGTGCTGACCAAGGCACAGGCGAACAAGATGGCGCAGATGGCACACGACGGCTTGGCGCGCAGCATCAACCCGGTCCACACGATGACCGATGGCGACACGATCTTCGCCCTCGCCACCGGCGCCAGCGGCCAGGTCGCGAACATGACGCTTCTCGGCGCGCTCGGTGCCGAGGTGATGGCGGCCGCGGTCGTGTGCGCGGTGCGTGCCGCAACCACACTCAACGGGCCGGGGCTCCCAGCCCTGCCCTGCGCGAACGACTTCGACCGCGCCTGACCCACAATGCCTGGCCAAGATCATTCGGAGACACGCTCGATGACCTCTTCACTGACTCGCCGCAGCCTCGTGCTCGGCGCCGCGGCCGCGACTTTGCTGGCCGCCTGTGCGACAAATCCCAGCGGCGACGCGTTACCACCGATCGTGTTTGTACACGGCGACAGCGACAGTGCCGCCGCGTGGATCACGACGGTGTGGCGCTTCGAATCGAACGGCTGGCCGCGCGAGCGCCTGCATGCAATCGACGTTCCCTACTCTCGCGCGCGCGACGACGACACCAAACCGCAGGAGGGCCGCAGCGGGACGAGCGAGAACATGCAGTTCCTGTCGGCCGAGGTCGACAGGGTGCTCAAGGCCACGGGCGCGCGCCAGGTCGTGCTGGTCGCGCTTTCGCGCGGCGGCTTCGCGGTGCGCAACTACATCGCAAACGGCGGCGGCGCGGCCAAGGTATCGCACGCGATCCTCGGCGGGACGCCGAACCATGGCGTGTGGGCTGACGTCAATCTGCGGCCGAACAGCGAGTACAACGGCACCGGCCCGTTCCTGACCGCGCTGAACGCACCCAAGGGGTCGGTGGGCGACGAGGTTGCGCCCGGCGTGAAATGGATGACCATTCGTTCCGACAGCAACGACGTGTACGCCCAGCCCGACGGCGTGTGGATCGGCGCCAAGGGTACGCCGACCCACGTAAGCTATGAAGGTCCGGCCTTGAAGGGTGCCGAGAACATCGTGTTCGCGGGCATCGATCATCGCGAGACCGCGCTAAGCGCCAAGGCGTTCGAGACCATGTTCCGCTTCATCACCGGCCGGGCTGCGGCGACGCTGGCGATCACCCCCGAGCCGCGCGTGATGCTCGACGGCAAGCTGAGCGGCTTTGGCTACAACAACGCAGCCGGCATGGCGCCGAGCAACCTGCCGCTGGTAGGTGCGACGCTCGAGGTGTACGCCGTCAACTCCGCCACCGGCGAGCGCAATGGCGCGGCCGTGCACCGCAAGACGATCGGCGCTGATGGTGCGTGGGGCCCGTTCACTGCCGACGTGCAGGCGAGCTACGAGTTCGTCATCAGCGGCGCGGCGGGCTACGCGATCACGCACATCTACCGTTCGCCGTTCGCACGCTCCTCGAACATCGTGAACCTGCGCGCCGATCGCCTGTTGGATGCCGATAAGACGGCCGTGGCGATCGTCACGATGACGCGCCCGCGCGGCTACTTCGGCCTGCCGCGCAACCAGATCAGCCTAGACGGGCAGAGCCCGCCGGGTGTGCCGCCGGGCACGGCTGGCGTGTGGGTCTCGAAGCTGCGCGTGACCGACGCGGCCGGCCGCGCGGTGGTCGGCGTGTTCGACGACGAGCGCATCGTCGGCCGCGCCTGGCCCGCCGCGAACAACGAACTCACGCTGCTCGAACTGCTGTACTGAGTACATCGAGGGCGCCGCCCTCGAGCGCCCGTTTACCACCATTGAAGACTCCATGCGATTCATATTCGGCGCGCTGCTCGTACCACAACCAGTGGTGGATCCTGCATCACGTCGACGGCGCGTTCGAGGCCTCGGGCGTGAACGGCCAGATGATCCATGTCGATCCGGCGGCCCAGATGGTCGTGATCAAGCTCGCGTCGTGGCACAGGCGGTGCGGCAGTAGCCGCGCGAGTCTGCGCGGCGCGTTGCCCGGCCGAGCGATTCGCTGGCTTCGACCGTGAGCTGGCGCGTCGTCTTCGTCTGCACTGGCAACATCTGCCGCAGCCCTACCGCCGAAGGCGTGTTGCGCCGAATGGCCGCTGCGCAAGGCCTTGCCGATCGTGTCCAGGCGGCGTCGGCCGGGCTAGAAGACTGGCACGCCGGCGCGCCGCCCGACGCGCGCACCCAGGCGCACGCACTGCGCCGCGGCTATGACCTCGCCGCGCAGCGCGCGCGGCACTTCACGCGGCGCGACTTTGAGTGTTTCGACTGGGTGATCGCGATGGACGCGGGTCACCACGACTGCCTGCGCCGCCTGTGCCCGCCACAGCAGACCCACAAGCTGCGCGATGCCTGCGACTTCAGCGACCGCGTGCCGCAGGGCGGCGTGCCCGATCCGTATTACGGCGATGCGCACGGGTTCGAGGAGGTGCTCGATCTGGTCGAGGCGGTGTGCGCGGGCGTGCTGGCGCAGGTGAGGCGACGCGGCGATTAGCCCGACGCCCGACAACGGAATGCCATGACTTGACATGCAGGCAAATACTTGCATATAGTTCCCCACGTCGCGCAATCGCGCCGCGCACCCGCCAAGGAGAAGTCATGGTGGATATCCTGCACAGAGTCGGAATCAAGTCATCCCTGAGCGTGGTCTACAAGGCATTGGCCACGCGCGAGGGCGTGGCCGCTTGGTGGACCAACAATACGAGCGGAGAAGGCAGGGTCGGTGGAACGCTCGAGTTCAGCTTCAGCGCCGATGGGGTCGAGATCGGCGGCTTCGAGATGAAGATTCTTGAGCTTCATCCCGCTGAGCTCGTGCGCTGGCAAGTGCTCAACGGACCCGCAGAATGGATCGGCACCACGATCAGCTTCGAGCTCAAACTGGAGGGCGACTATTGCATCGTCCTCTTTAAGCACCAGGGCTGGAAGGAGCCGGTGGAGTTTATGCACCACTGCAGCACCAAGTGGGCGATCTTTCTGATGAGCTTGAAGTCGCTCGTGGAAACCGGAACTGGACGGCCCAACCCGAACGATGTCAAGATCGACAACTGGAACTGAAGCACCGACATTGGACGTCGACAAAGTCTTCAAGGCGCTGGCCGACCCGACCCGCAGGCTGCTTCTGGACCAGCTGCATCAGGAGAGCGGCCAAACGCTCACGGCCCTTTGCGCGCACATGGACATGACGCGCCAGGCCGTGACACAACACTTGCAACTGCTGGAGGAAGCCAACCTCATCGCCATCGTTTGGCAGGGTCGGGAAAAACTCCACTACCTGAACCCGGTGCCGCTGCATGAGATCTACGCGCGCTGGATCGAAAAGTTTGAGCACAACCGCCTGGGTGCGTTGCGCGACCTCAAGAAGAAACTGGAAGGTGATGACGATGAAGAATCCTGACTACGTGTACGTGACCTACATCGCGACGACGCCCGAGAAGGCGTGGCGGGCGTTGATCGAGACCGACCTGATGCGCGAGTGGTGGGTCGATCCGGTGGCGGGCTGCGCGCGCGTGAACGTGTCGGACTGGAAGCCCGGCTCCCGATGGGAGCACACACGCACTGACGGCACGGGAACGGTCGACATCGTCGGTAAGGTCCTCGAGAGCACGCCGCCACGCCGCCTCGTGTTCACCTGGGCTCGGCCGAGCGACGCCGGCGACGATTCGAAGCATTCGCGCGTCACGTTCGACATCGAGCCGTATGGCGACGCCTTGGTTCGTTTGACGGTCATGCATGACGATCTCGAGCGCGATCCCCAGATGCTCTCGGGCATCTCCGGCGGCTGGCCGAAGGTTCTCTCGAATCTCAAGACCTTCCTCGAGACCGGCCACGGGTTGCCGCACACGCCAGCGGCAAGCTGATCTACCTCGGCCCCACTCCGCTCAACACCACGGCCTGCACGTTCGCGACCGTCTGCTCGAAGAACGCCGGATTCGCCAGCGTCTGCCCGGTCAGCGCCTCCACCTGCACCGCAAAATCGGCGTAGTGCTGCGTGGCCGCCCACAGCATGAACAACAGGTGGTGCGGATCCACTGGCGCAAGGCGCCCGGCGTCCACCCAGGCCTGGATGACGGCCGACTTCTGCTCAACCAGATCTCGCAGCTCGCGATCCAGTTCGTCGCGCAGCAGCGGCGCGCCCTGGATGAGCTCGAGGCAGAACAGGCGCGAGGCGTCCGGGCTGTCGCGCGAGACCGCGAGCTTGCGCCGGATGTAGTCGCGAATTACCGATTGCGGGTCCTGCTCGGCACTGAACTCGCGCAGCGGGGCGAGCCAGACCTCGAGCAGGTCGCGCAGCACGCAGACGTAGAGCTCCTCCTTGTTCGCGAAGTAGTACAGCAGGTTGCTCTTGGAGACGCCGGCGCGCGCGGCAACTTGGTCCACGCTGGTGCCGTGCAAGCCGTAGCGCGAGAACAGACCCAGCGCCGCTTGCAGCACGGCGCTGCGCTTGTCCTTGACCGGCGGTGCGGCGGCTTTTTTGGTCACTGGCTGATGTCTCACTCGGGTGGAGCTGGCGACGAGTCTCCCACACACCCCGATCCGCCACGCTGGCGGCTAAGCGCTGGCGGCTAAGTATTTGTCCATATGGTCAAACTGGCACGCGGGTTGCATGCTGCGCACACAACGGTGGACGCACGCCGCTTCTGGGTGCATAAATCAATCCTCGTCGAACCACGCAGGAGACAAGCCATGGCTGAGTTGAAGATCAACGGCGATCGTCTGTGGGCCAGCCTGATGGAGATGGCCAAGATCGGCGCCACTCCCAAGGGCGGTGTGTGCCGCCTGACGCTGACCGACCTCGA
>JANYBE010000583.1 GCA_025360945.1 Rhizobacter sp.
ATCAACCGCAACACGCTGCGCCGCAAACTGCTCGATCACAAGCTCATCAAATGACCCATCCACTCACCGCCTTGCTCTCGGTCTCTGACAAAACCGGCGTTCTCGAACTGGCGCGCGAGCTCAGCGCGCTCGGCGTGAAGCTGCTCTCCACCGGCGGCACCGCCAAGCTGCTGACCGACGCGGGCTTGAAAGTCACCGAGGTGGCCGACCACACCGGCTTCCCCGAGATGCTCGACGGCCGCGTGAAGACGCTGCACCCGAAGGTGCACGG
Organism: Rhizobacter sp.; assembly: GCA_025360945.1. Taxonomy (GTDB): domain Bacteria; phylum Pseudomonadota; class Gammaproteobacteria; order Burkholderiales; family Burkholderiaceae_C; genus LMDS01. Next base: position 272 of record JANYBE010000583.1, read on the forward strand.
CGGTCTGCTCGCGCGTCGCGATGTGCCCGAGCACATGGCCGCGCTGGCACAACATGGCATCGCTACCATCGACCTGCTGGTCGTGAATCTCTATCCGTTCGAGGCGACGGTGGCGAAGCCCGGCTGCACACTCGAAGACGCGATCGAGAACATCGACATCGGCGGGCCGGCGATGGTGAGATCGGCGGCGAAGAACTGGAGCGACGTGGCCGTGCTGACCGATGCGTCGCAATACGCGAGCGTGCTGGCCGAGTTGCGTTCGAGTGGCGCAATCAACAGGACGACCAAATTCGCGCTCGCTGTGGCCGCGTTCAACCGCATCTCCAACTACGACGGCGCGATCAGTGATTACCTCTCATCGTTGAACGCCGACGGCACGCGCAGCGAGTTCCCGGCGCAGAGCAACGCCCGCTTCGTCAAGCTGCAGGACCTGCGCTACGGAGAGAACCCGCATCAGAATGCGGCCTTCTACCGCGACCTTCACCCGGCGCCGGGCTCGCTCGTTACCGCGGCACAGTTGCAGGGCAAGGAACTCTCGTACAACAACATTGCCGACGCGGATGCGGCGTGGGAGTGCGTGAAGAGCTTGCACACGCCGGCGTGCGTGATCGTGAAGCATGCCAACCCCTGCGGCGTCGCGCTGGGCGCGAACGCGGCCCAGGCCTACGCCAAGGCCTTCAAGACCGATCCGACCTCGGCCTACGGCGGCATCATCGCGTTCAATTGCGAGCTCGACGGCGCGGGCGCCGCGCTGGCCGCGAAGCAATTCGTCGAGGTGCTGATGGCGCCCGGCTTCACGCCCGAGGCCCTTGCGCTGTTCGCGGCCAAGCCGAACACGCGCGTGCTGCAGATCGCCTTGCCCGGTGCGGGTCAGAGCGGCCGCAACGCACAGGACGTGAAGCGCGTCGGCTCGGGCCTGTTGATCCAGAGCGCGGACAACCGCGAGATCACGCGCGGCGAACTCCGATGCGTGACTGCGAAGCAGCCGACGCCGCAGCAACTCGACGACCTGCTGTTCGCCTGGAAGGTCGCGAAGTACGTGAAGAGCAACGCGATCGTGTTCTGCGGCGACGGCATGACACTGGGCGTCGGCGCGGGCCAGATGAGCCGCATCGACTCGGCGCGCATCGCCAGCATCAAGGCCGAGAACGCCGGCCTCACGTTGCAGGGCTCAGTGGTCGCGAGCGATGCGTTCTTCCCGTTTCGCGATGGCCTCGATGTAGTGATCGATGCGGGCGCGACCTGCGTGATCCAGCCGGGCGGATCGATGCGTGACGACGAGGTGATCAGCGCGGCGAACGAGCGCGGCATCGTGATGATGCTGACGGGCGTTCGCCATTTCCGGCACTGAAGTCGCGGCTACCATCCGCGCATGAAACTCCCCGAGGCCGCCGGCCTCATGCTGGCCACGATCGCGCGCCTGATCACCGGCGCGCAAGGCCATTGGTACGGATCGCCACCCAAGGCCGAGCAGCGGATCTACTTCGCGAACCACCAGAGCCACTTTGACTGGGTGCTGATCTGGGCGGCGCTGCCGCGCGATCTGCGCACGCTCACACGGCCGATCGCGGCGCGCGACTAATGGACGAGCTCACGACTCAAGCACTGGATCACGCACGAGATCTTCAACGCCGTGTACGTGAGCCGCGAGCGATCGGCCGACGAAGATCCACTCGAGCCCCTGATGGAGGCGCTGCGCCACGGCGACTCTCTCGTGATATTTCCTGAGGGCACGCGCGGAAACAAGCCCGAGCCGGCAGTGTTCAAGGCCGGCCTGTATCACCTGGCCGAGGCCTTCCCTGAAGTGCAGCTCATCCCCGCCTGGATCGACAACGTGCAGCGCGTGATGCCCAAGGGCGAAGTCGTGCCGGTGCCGATCCTGTGCTCGGTCACGTTCGGCGCACCGCTGACGCTGCAAGCCGGCGAAGACAAACGCGCGTTCCTCGATCGCGCGCGCAACGCGGTGGTCGCCCTGCGCTCGGTGAATTGATGGGCTCGCTGCGCGCACTTGATGTGTCAGAGCAGATCGGGCTGCTGTTCGTGGTGCTGTTCGGGCTGTTGGCCGTCGTCACGGTGATCGCGTTCACGCGCACGTTGCGCGACCGCAGCGACGCGCAAGTCACGATGCAAGAACAGCTCAAGCGTGACTTGCGCGCAGTGTGGGTCGGCGCGGTGCTGTTTTGGGTCGCCTGGGTTGCCGGCACCTTCGTGTCGACCGTGCTGTTCGGCGTGGTCTCGTTTCTAGCGCTGCGCGAATTCGTGACGCTCACGCATACGCGGCGCGGCGACCACCGCAGCCTACTGCTTGCATTCTTCGTCGTGCTGCCGCTGCAGTACGTAATCGTCGCGACGCGCGAGTTCGACCTGTTCACGGTGTTCATTCCGGTCTATGTGTTCCTCGCTATCCCCGTGGTCAGCGCGCTCGGCAACGACCCACAACGCTTTTTGGAACGCACCGCGAAGATCCAGTGGGGCATCATGGTCTGCGTCTACGGCATGAGTCATGCGCCGGCGTTGCTCCTGCTGGACCTGCCGGACTATGAAGACCGCGGCGCGTTCCTGGTGCTGTACCTCGTCGCGGTCGTCGCCATCGCCCAAATCGTGCAGGAGATCGCGAGCCGCCGGCTGCGTCGCCGCCCGGTCGCGCGCGCGATTAGCCGCACCTTCTCCTGGCGCGGCTGGCTCGCCGGTGCCCTTGCCGGCGCGCTGTGCGGCGGCTTGTTGTATTGGGCCATGCCGTTCAAGCCCTGGGAGGCGGTGCTGTTGGGCTTCACCGCCGGGGGCAGCGGCGCGTTGGGCGAGTTCGTCATGAAGGCCCTGAAGCGCGATGCTGGCGTTCGCAGCTGGGGCGGGAAGGCCTCGGTGACCGGTGCGGTCGGCCTGCTCGACCGAGTCGCGCCACTGTGCTTCGCCGCGCCGGTGTTCTTTCATGCCGTGCGCTGGTACTTCGGCGTCTGAAGATGGCCATCGTGCGCATCCTCGGCATCGACCCCGGCCTGCGCACGACCGGGTTCGGCGTGATCGAATCCGAAGGCGCCAAACTGCGCTATGTGGCGAGCGGCACCATCAAGACCGAATCGGTCGGCGCCGCCTCGCTGCCGCTGCGGCTAAAGATCATCTTCGACGGCGTGCGCGAAGTCACCGCGCGCTACCAGCCGGATTGCGCGTCTGTCGAAATCGTATTCGTCAACGTCAATCCGCAGTCCACGTTGCTGCTCGGCCAGGCGCGCGGGGCGGCGCTGACGGCGCTGGTGTCGAACGACCTGACCGTGGCCGAATACACCGCGCTGCAGATGAAAAAGGCCGTCGTCGGCCACGGTCAGGCGCGCAAGGAACAGGTGCAGGAAATGGTCAGGCGATTGCTCGCGCTGCCCGGACTGCCAGGCAAGGACGCGGCCGACGCGCTGGGCCTGGCGATCTGCCATGCGCATGCCGGCGCATCGCTGACGGCGCTGGCGCGCAGCGCGGGTCTGGCGCCGAAGTCGCATGCACAGTATCGACGCGGCCGCACCTACTGACAGCATCGCGTGCCGGGCCGAGCGGCCGGGCCGCCCAGGCCGGCCCGCCCCCCGCGGGGTCGATTGCCTCACGCGGCGATCGGGGCCGTCATCTCCAGCGACAATCGCGGCATGTATGCCCTCTTCGAAGAAGCCGGAAAGTTCCTCGCCGGCCGCGTGATGACGCAGGCCGATACCTCGGTGCAGATCGAGCTCGACTCCGGCAAGCGCGTCAAAGTCAAAGCAGCCCATGTGCTACTCAAGTTCGACAAACCCTCGCCGACCGAGCTGATCGCGGCCGGCCAATCGATCGCGAAGGAAATCGACCTCGACCTGGCGTGGGAGTTCGCACCTGAACATGAGTTCAGCTTCGCGGACTTGGCGCGCGACTATTTCGAGGCCAGCGCCGGTGTCGAGAAGCAGGCCGCGGCCTTGTTCCGCCTGTTCGAGGCGCCACACTACTTCCGGCGCAGCGGCAAGGGCCAGTTCAAGAAGGCACCCGAAGAGATCGTGAAGGCGGCGCTGCTCGGCATCGAGCGCAAGAAGCAGCTCGCCGCACAGATCGAAGGCTGGGCCGACGAGCTGGTCGCGGGGCAGTGCCCTACTCCGGTGCGCGAACAGCTCTACAAGCTGCTGTTCAAACCGGACAAGAACGCGCCCGAGTACAAGGCCGTGGTCGAAGCCGCACGCCGCTCGCAGACCGCGCCGCTCGATCTGCTCAAGGGGGCGGGAGCGATCGATTCGCCGTACCAGTTTCATTGGCGGCGTTTCCTGTTCGAGAATTTCCCCAAGGGCACGGACTTCCCGGCGCTGCAGGCGCCGGCGATCAAGGAGACACTGCCGCTGGCGAGCGTACAGGCCTTCTCGATCGACGATTCGCAGACGACCGAGATCGACGACGCGCTGTCGGTGCAAGGCCTGGGCAGTGGCACGCTCAGGTTCGGCGTGCACATCGCCGCGCCGGGCCTCGCGTTCGCGCCGGACACGCCGGTGGACAAGGTCGCGCGCGAGCGGCTGTCGACGGTCTACATGCCCGGCCAGAAGCTGACGATGCTGCCCGACGAGGTGGTGCAGGCCTACACGTTGATCGCGGGGCGCGAGTGTCCGGCGGTGTCGCTGTACGTGACGATGGACGAGGCGACGCTGGCGATCACCGGCAGCGAGACAAAGCTCGAGCGCGTCCCGATCGTTGCAAACCTGCGGCACGACCAGCTCGACGACGTGATCACCGAAGCGACGCTGACCGGCAGCGCAGCAGCGTCGTATGCGTTCGCGCCCGAGCTCGCGTTCGCGTTCCGCCTCGCGCGGCATCTGAAGGCACAGCGCGAAGTCGTGCGCGGCAAGCCGGAGAACTTCAACCGGCCGGACTACAACTTCCGGCTCGACGGCATGGCGGGCGGCGAACCCCAGGGCACCGAGCGCGTGCTGATCAGCACACGCCAGCGCGGCTCGCCGCTGGACCTGATCGTGGCCGAGGCGATGATCCTGGCCAACAGCACCTGGGGCGGCTGGATTGCCGAATGCGGTGTGCCGGGCATCTACCGCAGCCAGGCCAGCATGGCACCCGGCGTGAAGGTGCGCATGGGCACGCGCCCGGCGCCGCACGCCGGCATGGGCGTGGCGCAATACACGTGGGCCACATCGCCGCTGCGGCGCTATGTGGACCTGGTGAACCAGTGGCAGATCATCGCGTGCGCGCGCCATGGCCGCACCGCCGCGCTGGCCGCGCCGTTCAAGCCCAAGGACGTGCAGCTGTTCGCGATCATTTCGGCCTTCGATGCTGCGTACGCGGCCTACAACGGCTTCCAGCAGGGCATCGAGCGCTACTGGACGCTGCGCTCGCTCGCGCAGGACGAGCGCGACGAACTCGATGCCGTCGTGATGAAGGATGGCCTCGTGCGCGCCGACGATCTGCCGCTGGTGTTCCGCGCGCTCGGCGCCGATGCGCTGCCACGCGGCGCGCACGTGCGGGTGAAGATCACTGGCACCGATCTGCTGACGCTTGACGTGCACGCAAACGTGGTCGCGCGCCTCGACGACGCGCCAGCGACTGAATCGGAGACTGACACCGATGACCTCGCCGACAACGCCGGTCCACTGACATTGGCGATCGACGTGGCGGGCGAAGGCGTCGTAGGCGATGCGTCCGAATCGGCCGAAACGGCACCCGCCGCGTAAGCCATCCATATCCGCATGCTGCGCAAGCTCTCGACCCTGCAACTCGCGCTGATCGTGTCGATCGGCGTGCACGCAGCGCTGCTGCTGGTGCGCATCGTCGATCCGGCAAGTTTCAACCGCATCTTCCAGGACACGCCGCTCGAGGTGATCCTCGTCAACTCGCGCTCCGGCGAGGCGCCCGAGAAGGCGCAGGCGATCGCGCAGGCCGCGCTGGCCGGCGGGGGCGATGCGCTAACCGGCCGCGCGACCTCGCCGCTGCCGCCGTCGGCGCTGGTCGAGGTCGGCGAGTCGAACGAGGAGGCGCACAAGCGCATCGAGCAGTTGCAGGAAACGCAGCAACAGCTGCTCGCGCAGATCCGCCGCGAACTCGCGATGCTGCCAACGCCCGACCCGCAGCGAGATCAGGGCACGCCGGAAGAAAAGGCGCAGGAGGAGCGACGTCGCCAGCTGATCCAGCTGCTGGCCGAGATCGAGAAGCGCATCAACGAAGAGAGCGCGCGACCGAAAAAGCGCTACATCAGCCCGGCCACGCGCGAGGAGGTCTACGCGCTGTACTACGACGCGCTGCGTCGCAAGATCGAGCAGCGCGGCACGCGCAACTTCCCCGAGAACCAGGGCCGCAAGCTGTACGGTGAGCTGACGATGAACGTAACGGTCGATGCCGAAGGACGCGTCGTCGAAACCGAGGTCGTGCGGCCATCGGACTCGAAGATCCTCGACCGTCGCGCCGTCGCGATCGTGCACGCCGCGGCGCCATTCGGGCCGTTCAGCGCTTCGATGCGGCGCCGCGCCGATCAGCTCGTAATCACTTCCAAGTTCAAGTTCACGCGCGAAGACGGGCTGGAGACGACGCTCACGGCTAGCCCGCAGAATTGAAGTGATGCCCATGGATCGCTACGTCGTGGCCGGCAACCCGGTCGAGCACAGCCAGTCACCCTTCATCCATGCCGAGTTCGCGCGGCAGACGGGTCAGGCAATGTCGTACGGGCGGCTGCTATGGCCGCCGGGCGGCTTTGCCGCCTCGGTGCGCGCACTGGCCGAGAGCGGCGCGAAGGGCTGCAACGTCACCGTGCCGTTCAAGTTCGATGCGTTTCTCCAAGGCAAGCGACTCACCGAACGGGCCCGGCTTGCCCAGGCCGCGAATGTGCTGCGCTTTGACGCCGAGGGATGGCTGGCCGACAACACCGATGGCGTCGGGTTGGTGGGCGACGTCGAGCGCAACGCAGGCGTCGCGCTCGCGGGCAAGCGCGTGCTGCTGATCGGCGCAGGGGGTGCGGCGTGCGGCGTGCTCGGACCGTTGCTGATCGCGCGCCCCCACGAGGTGGTGGTCGCGAACCGCACGCTGGAGAAGGCGCACGCACTCGTCGCGCGGCACGCAACGTTGGCCAGAGAAACCACGCTTCGCGCGAGCGCGCTGGAGGCGTGCGGCAGTGGCTTCGATGTTGTGCTCAATGCCTCGGCCAGCAGCATGCAAGGTGCAGTCGTGCCGGTGTCGCCCGACGTGCTCGCTCCAGGTGCGTTGGCACTGGACATGATGTACGGCGCGGCCGCGCAACCCTTTCTCGATTGGGCCACGCTGCATGGTGCGCGCGGGCGCGACGGCCTGGGAATGCTGGTCGAGCAGGCGGCGGCGGCGTTCGAGCTCTGGCGCGGTGTGCGGCCGCAGACCGCGCCTGTGCTCGCGGCGCTGCGCGCGCGCATGGATGCCAAGCGGCCGGTGACGTGAAGCACTTCGTTCGCATCGTCGTGCTGGTGCTGCTGTCGGCGCTGGCCTTGCAGCTGTACTTCCTGGCACGCGTCGGGCTGATGAAGGTGGTCGATCCGCAATCGACCACGTTCCAGCGTTCCGAGGCCTGGCGCATCGTCTCCGAAAAGCATGCGTTGCTGTGGAGCCAGCAATGGGTCGCATACGAGCGCATCGCACCGAACCTGAAGCGCGCCGTGGTCGCGTCCGAAGACGCCGGGTTCGCAGACCACAGCGGGATCGAATGGGACGCGTTGGAGAAGGCCTGGGAACGCAACCAGAAGGCCGAGGCGCGCGTCGAAAAGATCAACGAACAGCTCGGTCGTCAAGCCCAGAAGTGGATTTCCAGCAAGACGCCTGTGCCCGTCAAACCGGTCACGCGTGCGCAGCCCAAGGTGGTGGGCGGCTCCACGATCACCCAGCAGCTCGCAAAGAATCTGTTCCTGGGTAGCGAGCGCAGCCTGCTGCGCAAGGCACAGGAGTTCGTGGTGACCTTCATGCTGGAGGCCTGCCTGTCGAAGCAGCGCATTCTGGAGATCTATCTGAACAGCGTCGAATGGGGCGAAGGCGTGTTCGGCGCCGAGGCAGCGGCGCGGCACTACTTTCGCGTCGACGCGAGTGCCTTGGGGGCGATGCAGGCGGCGCAGCTTGCCGTGATGCTGCCCGCGCCCAAGCGCTTCGAGAAGCGGCCAGGGTCGGCCTATGTGGTCGGTCGCGCAGGGACGGTGAGCGCGCGCATGGGTGCTGTGGATCTGCCGTGATGCGTGCACAATCGCGCTCCTGGAACGCACCATGGCCACACTGACTGACGAGATTGCTGCCACCGCTGCCCGGCTGGTGGTCGAGGAAGGCATGGAGTACGGCCCAGCGAAGCGCCGCGCGGTGCGTGTGCTTGGGCGCCAGAGGGCCCGGTCGGCAGAACTACCAGGGAACGATCAGGTGGAGAGTGAGGTACGCGAGTACCTCGCGATCTTCTGCCCCGACACCCAGCCGCGCGAATTGGCGGCCTTGCGCGCGATTGCCGCTTTTTGGATGGAGCGACTGGCGCAGTTCCGGCCGCACCTGACCGGTGCCGTCTGGCGCGGCACGGCGACGCATCTGAACGACGTGCACCTGGAGCTGTACTGCGACGATTCAAAGGCGGCCGAACTCGCGCTGATCGATCGCCGGGTCGACTACGAGGTCGGCAGCCGTCCGGGGCCCCGCGGCGAACTGGTCGATGTGCTGAGCCTGGCTCACACCAGCGCCGAACTGGGCGAGCGCGTCAGTGTGCACCTGACGGTGCTCGACTTCGATGATCTGCGTGGCGGGCTCAAGCCCGACGCTGGTGGCCGCTCGCAGCGCGGCGACCTGATCGCGTTGCGCGCTCTGATGGCATCGGCATGAACCGCCGTCTGGCCTTGATGACTGGCATGGCGGCAGCGGCAGGTGTTGCCGGAGCTGGCGCAGCATGGTGGCGCTCGCGCCTCGGCCCGACAGGCGACGGCGCGATGATCTGGCCATTGCGCTTCGAGACACCCGCCGGTGGCCAGTTGGCACTTGCCGACCTGCGCGGCAAGCCCCTGCTGCTCAATTTCTGGGCAACCTGGTGCCCGCCCTGCGTGGGCGAACTGCCGCTGCTGGACCGTTTCCATCGCGCGCAGCAGGCCCGTGGCTGGCAGGTTGTCGGTCTGGCCGTAGACAATCTGGGCCCGGTGCGCGAGTTTCTGGGAAAGCGGCCCGTGGGCTTCGCGATCGGCTTGGCTGGCGCCGAGGGTGCCGAGCTGTCCCGCGCGATGGGCAACGCCGGCGGCGCACTGCCGTTCAGCGTCGTGTTCGACCGTGCCGGCCAGGTCGTACAACGCAAGCTCGGCGTGATTGAGCCCGATGATTTAGCACGCTGGGTGGCCCTGGTGGCGTGAAACCGCAAGATTTGGGTCGACGGATTCAGCTTTTGTCAACAGCGTTCAATTTGATTCAAATAGCGTAAAGTAGTTGCCATCTGTGCCGCGTACGCAATGAATGCGCCTCCGCCGCCTGGCTCAGCTCAGGCGTCACACGGTAATTACCTCTCTCGACGAGATCGCAACTGAATGCGGCGCAATTGCCGTCAGAAGACAGGGCTTAGAACATCATGGACCTTCGCAAGCTCAAGACCTTGATCGACTTGGTTTCGGAGTCGAACATTTCAGAACTTGAGATCACCGAGGCGGACGGCAAGGTGCGCATCGTCAAGGCGGATCCGGTGCCGCCGGCTTACGCGGGGTACGCAAACGCGGCGCCGCTCGCCATGACAGCCGCTGTGCCGACGCCCCAGGAACCTGTTGCGGTGCCGGTCGAGCCGGGGCACACGGTCAAGTCGCCGATGGTGGGGACGTTCTATCGGTCGGCAAATCCGGGCTCCAAGCCGTTCGTCGAAGTCGGAGCCACGATCAAGGAAGGCGAGCCG
>JANYBE010000584.1 GCA_025360945.1 Rhizobacter sp.
ACCCGCTGCGGCGCCGCGCCGCCGCGCTGCGTGCCCACACGCACCGCCGCCTTCACGCTGCCGCGCGCGGCACCGTCCGGCGCTGATCCGTCGGCCTGGCCGGGGATGACGAAGGTGATCTCGCGCGCGCTGGTGACCATGCCGGGTCCCTGAAGCCTGACCCAAACTCAGACGCTGAACGGCGTCTGCGCCAGGAACGGGGCGGCCTTGCCGAGCGTGAACAGGTTCGGCGTTTGCGTTGCCGGCATCAACGCCTTGATGCGGGTGTGAAAGCTCGCGTAGCCGCCCTTGAAACCACCGTTGCTCCAGACCTTCAGCACCTGCTCGGTGAACGCGCCGTTGTGGTCGCCATCCATCGAGGTCTGGTTGTCCTGGCAGCCCGAAATCAGCACGACCATCGGATTGAAATTGCCGACCAGCGCAGTGGCCGTGACCGCCCCGCCGACCTGCGCCAGCGCGGCGTCGGAACCGACGATCCTTTTGCCCCCTGCCTTGGTGACGTCGGCCTGCAGCTTGTCGTAGAACGCAGCGTGATCACGGTACACGCGCGCGGCCACGGCCGCGGGCATCGCCTTGGCGCGCCAGCCGGGCGGCGGCGGGGGCGGCGGCAGGTCGCGCACGACGCTGCCACTGTGGCAACTGTCAGAGAGCACGAGGATGCGCGCCCCGGCGGCGAACTTGCTGAGCTCGAAGTAGAGTTCGTCGTCGATCAGCTGGCCGTCGTAGAGGCACCAGGTTTCGTCCTGGCCGTCGGGCTCGTCGGCGTTCGTGTCGCGCACCTGGCCGCCGTGGCCGGAGTAGCTCATGAAGAACAGGTCGCCTGACTGGAGCGTCTTGGCCGCGCCGCGCATGCCCGCGAGCGCGGCCGCCCGCGTCGCCTTCTTGGTCAGCAGCACGGTTGATCTCATGCCCATGGACTTGGCGATCGCCGCCATGTCGTGGGCATCAAACTCGCACGCCGCGAGAGGGCCGTCCCAGCCGCTGTAGGCCGCGGCGCTGACGCCATTCAGGCCGACGTGGAGCGAGATCGCTCTAGCGGACTTGCTCGCCATAGGTGTTCTCCTGCTTGCGTCTCGAATCGTTTCGGCGCGGCATGATGGTCGCGCTCCGGCAACGCCGAAAGCCCTAGATCATGGGCCGAGCTGCCGGGTATCGATCCACGTCACGCGACCGGTGCGACGCTTGACCTCAGCGTACATGTGCGCGGTACCGCCCCGGCCGTCGCCGCCGCCGTCCCACAAACAGATGAAGCGCACGCGGTCGACACCGCGCGCGAGCGCGCTGCAGAGCAGCCAGCGATTGCAGCGCTCGAACGCATTGGCGTGCGTCGGCAAGGGGCCAAGTTCATCAGGCATCACGCGCGGCGGGTCCTTCAACACGCTGCGCAGCGCGAAGTAGCGCGTGCGCCAGTCATCGCCACCGATCGAGTTCGCGATCGACTGCTCGATGAACTCGGGCTCAGGCAAGGGCAGAAGCAGCTGCACGCGCACGCCGCGCGCGGCGCAGGCCTCGGCGAACAGCAGATCGCCACCGGACGCACCCTGCACCAGCGCGAAGTCGCCGGCGCCGGCCTCGAGCGCATCGAGTGCCTGGGTTATCGCGGCCGCGGCCTGCGAGATGCGCTCGGGCGGGAAGCGCGGCGGCGAGCGCCCCGGCGCATCGACACGGTGGCCCGAGAACAGCAATACCTGGCGCGGCACGAAAGGCGGTTGCGCGAGCGCGATCTCGCGGTCGACGACCTTCAGCGCGGCCGCGATCTCGAGCGGACGGTAGTCAAGGTCGAGCAGCAGCGCGAGCGTCTGGCGCGACGAGTCGAGTGCGAACCAGTCCTGGTTCGCGGCGGCCACCGCGGCCATGTACTTGTGCAGGATCACGTCCTGTGGCTGGTCGTGCAGCATCGCCTCGGCGAGGCTAGCGCGCGCCCAGTAGTCGCTCGGATCGCGCTGCGCCGCCGTCAGGCAGGCCCACAGCGCGCCGCCGCGCAGGCGCTCGAACGCAGCCTCGTCGGTCTCGCCGCCGAGGTGCTTTTGTAGCATCAGCAGGATCAGTGCATCGACGCCAGAGTAATGGTGCGACGGATCTTGCGTGAACGCGCTGCGGTAGGCCGCGATCGCATCACACAGGCTCGCGTCTTCGAGCGCCGCAGCCTCGCGCAACTGCGCGGGCGTGGGTTGGCCGCCCGCGGCATCGGCGGCACCGGCGCGCCAGCGCTGCATCCATTGGTCCTTCTCGACGCGGCCGGCCAGGGCCCAGCACTCGGGGTCGTGCGGGTGGTCCCGGGTAAGCTGGCGCACCCATTCGCGCGCGTCCTCAAAGCGGCCCAGACGACCCAGGCATACCGCCTTCTTCTGGCTGCACAGCGCGTGGTCGGGTACCACCGCGAGCACCGCCTCGTACTGCTCGAGCGCGAACTCGTAGCGTTGCAGCGCCAGTAACGCATCGCCGGCGGTGCGCTTGGCTTCGAGCCACAGCGCCCGGCTCGGTGTCTCGTCGGCGAGCACGAGGATGTCGCCGGGCCGGCCCTTCTGGCGCGCCACCTCGAGTCGGCTGGCCCAGCGCTTTTGGGCGTCGCTAAACTCGTTGCTCTCGGCCAGCATCAGGCTGCGCCAGTCGGGCTCGCGCAATTCTGGCAGCAGCTGGTAGACCGGGCTGGAGCAGCGGCCGGACCAAGCCCCTTGCGTGGCACGCGCCATTCGCGTCAGCGAATCGCGGTCGTCGTGCAGGTGCGCCGGGTCGGGCGCGCCGTCCACCAGGTGGTAGGTCAGCTTGCGGTCGGTGTAAAGGTCAAACGGCTGCGACGGCCGCGGCCCCTGCACCAGTGTCACGCCACGCGCGCGCAGCGCGTGGCGCACGCCAAGCTCGTACCAGACGTTCGGGGTGTCGAGCGTGAGGTCGGCGACGACCAGGTCGGCGACCAGCAGCTCCTGGAGCATGTCGAAGCGAATTTCACCGGCGCGTTGCTCCTGGTCGGCGCGGAACACGTCGAAGCCTGCCTCGACGAGCGCGGGTTTGATCAACTCGTCGAAGACGCGGTTGAAGTCGATCGACTGGCCGTCGGCGCCGGGCTTGGTGCCATAGGGCATCGCGATGAAAGCGTGCGGAGTCATCGCGCGCAGGATGAAGCGAAGCACTGCCGGTGGCAACCCCCTGTCTTACAGCCCTGGCGCCAGCGCATACTGAAATACGAGATCGGGCTGTCGAAAGCGGTTCGACACAAACGTCATTGCACAGGCGCGACATGTCGCCGCGCCGTGAACCGGAGAGAACGCAATGAAGTACTTGGTGATGATTTACGCAAGCGAAGCCGACGAAAGCAAGATGACCGCGCAAGACACCGGCAAGCTGATGCAGGCCTATGGGGCCTACACCGAAGCGCTGACGAAGGCCGGCGTGACGCTGGGCAGCAACCGGCTGCATCCGTCGAGCGAGGCCACATCGGTGCGCGTCAAGGGAGGCAAGACTGAAGTGCTGAACGGCCCGTACGCCGAAACACGTGAGCAACTCGGCGGCTATTACCTGATCGACGTTCCCGATCTCGACGCCGCATTGTCGTGGGCCGCGCGCTGCCCGAGCTCGAGCTACGGCACGATCGAGGTTCGCCCGATTTGGGAGATGTAACTACCGCCGGAGCGGTCGCCGAGGCGACAGCGCGCCGCAGCTACGGCAAGCTCGTCGCGTTCCTCGCCGCGCGCACGCGTGACGTGGCCGCGGCTGAGGATGCGCTTGCGGCCGCATTCGAGGCCGCACTGCGCGACTGGCCGATGAGCGGCGTGCCTGCGAACCCCGAAGCCTGGCTGATGACCGTTGCAAAACGCCAGCTGATCGACGCCGCGCGCCGCCACAGGACGCGTGATGCGGCAGTGCCTGACCTGCTGCTGCTCACAGATCTGTCGACCGACGACGACGCGCCGCGCATCATCCCCGACGACCGCCTGCTGCTGATGTTCGCCTGCGCGCACCCGGCGATCGAGGCCGGCGTGCGCGCACCGCTGATCCTGCAGACCGTGCTCGGCTTCGATGCCGAGACGATCGCCTCAGCCTTCCTCGTTGCGCCCGCGACAATGGGCCAGCGGCTGGTGCGCGCCAAGGCCAAGATCAAGCAGGCGGGCATCCCGTTCCGCCTGCCCGACCATGACGACCTGCCGCAACGGCTGGCCAGCGTGCTTGACGCGATCTACGCCAGCTTCACCGAAGGCTGGTCGGACCCGGCCGGCACCGAGGCCCGTCGCGGCAATCTCGCCGACGAAGGCATCTGGCTCGGCCATCTCGTCAGCATGCTGATGCCCGACGAGCCCGAGACACTCGGCCTGCTCGCGCTGATGCTGCATGCACAGGCGCGCCGCATCGCGCGGCGGGATGCGCAAGGGGGTTACGTGCCGCTGCACGAACAGGACCCGACGCAGTGGGACGACGCGCTGATCGACGACGCCGAGATGATGCTTCTGCGCGCCGGCCGTATGGGTCGTATCGGCCGGTTCCAGCTCGAGGCGGCCGTGCAATCGGCGCATGTCGTGCGCCGCCGCACCGGTCGCGCCGACTGGGCCGCGATCGCGCAGCTCTACGACGCGCTGCTGGCGCTGACGGGCTCGCCCGTCGTTGCGATCAACCGGGCAGTGGCGATCGCCGAGACGCGCGGCGCGGCCGCCGGCCTCGTCGCGCTGGACGAGATCGCGGGCGACCCGCGCCTGGCCGACTACCAGCCGTACTGGGCGGCCCGCGCCGGCCTGCTCGCGCGCCTGCCCGACGTCGCGCAGGCCGACAGCGCCTACCAGCGCGCCATCGGTCTCGAGGTTGACCCGGCCGTGCGGCGCTTCCTGCAAGACCGCCGCGACGCGCTCCACGCGCGTTGACCACTCGCACCGCGCGCTCGCCGCTCGCGCCGTGCCTCCGGCGATTCGTCGCGCGCCGCTGGCCGCACGCAGCTTGCCCGATAGCATCGAGGCATTCCATCTCCAGGAGCGGGCGATGCTCGAAGCAACCGGACTGCGCAAATCCTATGGCACACGTGCGGCCGTGGCCGACGTCAGTCTGCACGTGAATGCCGGCGAGGTGCTGGGCCTTCTGGGACCGAACGGCGCCGGAAAGTCCACCACCGTCGGCATGCTGTGCGGCCTGATCACTCCGGATGCCGGCAGCGTCACGATAGGCGGCGCGACCATCGCCGCTGACGCCCATGCGTTTAAGCGCCGCATCGGCCTGGTGCCGCAGGACCTGGCCTTGTACGAAGACCTCGGCGCACTCGCCAACGTCGAACTCTTCGGCGCCCTCTACTGCCTGCCGCATGCCCTGCTAAAGAAGCGCGCCGCCGAAGTGCTCGCGCTCGTCGGCCTCACCGACCGCGGCCGCGACAAGCCCGCGACCTTCAGCGGGGGCATGAAGCGGCGCCTGAACATTGCCTGCGCGCTGGTGCACGACCCCGACGTGCTCTTGCTCGACGAGCCGACCGCCGGGGTCGACCCGCAAAGCCGCAACGCGATCTTTGACTGCCTCGAGGCGCTGAAGGCGCAGGGCAAGGCGCTGGTCTACACGACGCACTACATGGAAGAGGCCGAGCGCCTCGCCGACCGCATCGTCATCATCGACCACGGCAAGGTGGTCGCGAGCGGCACGCAAACCGAGCTCGCACGAACGCTTCCGTTCACCGAAACGCTGGAGCTCGAACTCGCTGTCGCGGCCGACGCGCGGCTGGTGCAGACGCTGGCTGCCCTGCCTGGCGTGCGCACGGTGCAGCGCGGCAAGCGCGGCGCCAATCTTGAAGACGTGTTCATGGCCCTGACCGGCCGCCAACTGCGCGACTGAAAGAGAGCCCCGCATGAACGCACTCATCGCCCTCGTCCGCAAGGACCTCGTGCTGTACTTCGCCGACCGTCGCGCGCTCGTCATGAGCATCGTCGCGCCGATCCTAATCGCCGCGTTCTTCGGCACGCTGTTCGGAAACAGCGACAGCAAGCCGGCGCACATCGAGGTCGCAGTCACCGACCTCGACCAGAGCGAGGTCTCGAAGCAGATCGTCGCGGCCCTGCGCACCGACAGCACCTTCACGATCGTCGACACCAGCGAAGCCAAGGCCACCGAGCTGGTCAAGTCCGGCAAGGTGCCAGCCGCCGTCGTGCTGCCTGCCGGCTTCGGCGATCAGGCCGGGCGCGCGCTGTTCGGCGCCGGCGCGAAACCCGAGGTCGTGCTGCGCTACGACCCGTCGCAATCGATGGCGCTGCAGGTCGTGCGCGGGCTGCTCGCGCAACACGTGATGCAGAACGTCACGCGCTCGGCCTTCAGCGGCGCCAGCCCCGTTTTCGCCGATCTGCGCGAACGCGCGCTGCAGGACCCATCGATGCCCGAGGACCGCAAACGCGAGTTGAGCACGATGTTTGACAGCATCGCGAAAGTACAAAACTCCGCGGCCTCGGCGAGTCCGAGCGCCACGGCGTCAAGCAGTGGCGGCGGCTTCGCGATCCCCTACGCCACGCGCGAAGAAGAGGCCGGTGCCCGGCCCGAGCGCAAGTACAACAGCTTCTCGCATTCGTTCGTCGGCATGGGCGTGCAGTTCGTGCTGCTGATGGGCGTGGATATCGGCATCGCGCTGCTGGCGATGCGCCGCCTCGGGTTGTGGAAGCGGCTGCGCGCCGCGCCGCTGTCGCGCGGCACGCTGCTCGCGAGCCGTATCGTCAGCTGTGCGCTGATCGCACTGTTCTCGATGGCCGTCATCTTCGCGGCCGGCATCGCGGTGTTCGGCGTGCGCATCGACGGCAGCGCGTTCGGCTTCGTCGGCGTGCTGATCGCGTTCGCACTGATGACGGCGGGCTTCGGCCTGCTGATCGCGGCGCTCGGCAAGACACCCGAGGCGACGCGCGGTCTGGCGATCCTGGTGACATTGCTGCTGGTGATGCTCGGCGGCGCGTGGGTGCCGTCGTTCATCTTCCCGCAGTGGCTGCAGGAGATCTCGTTCTTCGTGCCGACGCGCTGGGCCGTGGACGGGCTCGACGCGATGACCTGGCGCGGCCTGCCGTTCGATGCGGCGCTCGCGCCGATCGCGGTGTTGCTCGGCTTCGCTGCGGTCTTTACCGTGCTCGCGATCGCGCGGTTTTCGTGGGAGGAGTGAGCGCAGCGCGTGCGCCGGCCTGTGCGAGGTGTCGGCTCAGCTGCAGGTGACCGCGTCGTGGCCATCGCGCCTGCGACCACGCTGCCGCTCGGTTTGGTCACCGTACAGGTCTCGCCGGCCAGCTGGATGGCAACCGTCACGTTGTAGGTGGTGCCCGCCGGCAGCGCGCCGGCAAACGCGAACGCGCCGTTGACAGCGATCGGCAGCAACGTGGCTGCATGGCTCAAGGTCACGCTCGTGCCGACGGCCAACCCGGACACGGTGCCGCAACCGAGGCACTGGCGGCACAGCTGACGCTGACCGAACTTACGTCGTCGCCGCTCACGTCGATCGTGCCGCTTCCGTTCGCGACTGCGCAGGTTTGACCGACGGGCTGGGTCAGCACCGTGACGTCGTAGGCGACAGCGACCATCGCGCCTGCCTCACGGCGATCGTGTCGCCCTGCGCACCGATCGTCGGTCAATCGGGACTGGCGGCCGCGAGCGGGTCGGGCAGTAGCGCCGCGGCCGGCAGCTACGTGAGCGTGCATGGCTTCCTCTACGCGAGTGGCGCCGCCAGCGCCGGCGCCAATGTCGTGGCGACCCTGGTGTCGGTCGCCGACGCGCCCAGCGCCAGCTCCGGACCCGTGTACTAGGCCGAAGGCGTGATCACGGCAGTCAACGGCAGCATCATCAAGATCGGCGGCCTCGCCATCGACCTCTCCACCGCGACCTGCCATGCTTCCGGCGCCACCACCGCGTGCGCCAGTGCCTTCAGCAGCGGGCAGGTCGCATCGGTCTTTGGCGCCGCCTCGCCGACGCTGCCTGCGACCGCGTTCACCGCCTCGACCGCACTGCTGCGCAACCAGTTCGTCGTTCAGACCGCAGGCGCCACCATTGAACTCGAAGGCAAGGTGCCGGCTGTGACCCTGTCGCCCGCAGCGTTCGTGATTCGCGGCATCTCGGTTGATGCATCGGCGCTGACCACAGGCAGTCTACCCGCCGTCGGCGACGTGATTCGCGTGCTCGGCACCGTAGCCTCTGGTGGCAACTCGATCGCTGCGAGTTCGGTGAAGATATTACAGGCGGCCCGCAACGCGACCTTCGGACTCGGCGGCGACGTGGCGAGCGTGACCGCCGGCAGCGCCGCGAACACCTATGTGTTAGCGCTGCTCGGTCAGAGCATCACGGTCGACGCCACCACCCGCCTTGCCGACCGCTCCATGCACGGCGGCGGCGCCGCGTCGTCCAATCCGTTCAATATCGCCACGTTCCCAGACCTACCTCGCCGCGAGCGCCTCCCAGCACCTGCTCGTGCGCGCCGGCGCAGACGCGAGCCGCAGCCTGAGCGCATTGGCCGTGACAATCGTTCCGGCATCAGCCGCCTTCGCCATCAGCGGCACGGTGGACGCCAGCCCTGCGCCGTTCAGCGGCAGCGGCAGCACGCCGAGCGCGTTCTCGGTTCACGGGCTGGCGGTCAATGCCAACGTGGCGAGCATCGTCAAGCTCAGGCCAGAGCATCCGAGCGCGTCGGCCACGGTGGTGGCGGGTGACCTCGTGCTGGCCATCGGCAGCCACGTCGGGCACGCTGACCGTGGCAGCGCCGATCTCGGCGAGCAGCGTGGTGATCGACGCGGGCGTGCCCAGTGGACGCGACCACGACTGCTTCTGAACTCAGCGCCGCTCGACGATCACCGGCACCAGCTGCAAGCCACCCCGGATGCGCTCCGCAGCGACACGCGCGTCGGCGCGGCTTGGGTACGGACCGGCCTGCAGGCGGAACATCGACGCGTCGACGAACACTGCGAGCAACGGGGCGAGCCAGTCGAGCTCGGCGATCACCCGCTGCTGGAAGGTCTGTGCGCCTTCGCGCTGGCGGAACGCACCGAGCTGGACCCAGAAGCCACGCGCCGGCATGGTAAAGGCGCGCGCGCTCGGCGCATCGGCGAGCTGCGTTGCCGACGCCGCTTCGGCAGGCGGCATCACGGCCGGTGCGGTCACGGTGGCGACTAGTTCGGGCTGCGGTGCTGATGTTGGTGCGGACGCAGGCGCCGCCACGGCCACGTCTGTGGTGGCCTCGCGGCGCCATGCGCCGGTGCAAATGTCCTCGAAAGTGATGCGCTGCAGCTCGACAGTGCCGACGCCGCGAAGCAGATCGAGCTTGAGTGCCGCGATGTAACTCAGGTCGATGATGCGGCCGGGATGGAACGGCCCACGGTCGTTGATGCGCACGACCACGTCGCGACCATTGGCCGGGTTGTGCACTCGCGCATAGCTCGGGACCGGCAGCGTCGGGTGCGCGGCCGTCATCGCGTACATGTTGTAGATCTCGCCGCTCGCGGTGCGCTTGCCGTGGAATTTCTTTCCGTACCATGAAGCCAGCCCGCGCTCGGTGAAAGGCGCGTCGCGCGTGATCGGTACGTAGCTGCGGCCGAGCACGTCATAGGGCTTGTTCGGACCTGCGTTGCGGATCGATTCGAGCATCGGCTCGGCATCCGGCACGCGTGCCAGATCGGCCGGCGGCGTTGCCTCGGCGCCGTCGCGGTCGGGCAACGCGGGCCGCGTCGTGCCCGGCGCATGCGTCGGGCCCGACGCGCAGCCCGCCAGTACCGCGATTGTGAGCACGATCCACGGCGCAGCCCGACGCAGTGCGGCGAATGTCATGGCCGCGACCATACACGACGGGCGCTCGCTTGACGCGTGGCAAACTGCCGCCCGCCTATGGGCGGCGCATTCACTCACAACCCATTCAAATGAACACGCCCGAGGTCTTCCTGATCGCGACGCTGACCAGCTCTGAACAGTTTCGCTCGGTCCATTGCGCGAACGCGGCGCCATACTCGCTGCCGCGCAGCCTGGCCTCGTGGTGGTGGCCAGTCATCAGCGTCAGCAGGGCGGGCAGGATCCCGGCAACCGATTGGGTGCAGTTCTTGCCCGGTCGCCTCTATTCGCCCCTCTGCATGTACGCGCTCGCGCCGGTAACGGCGCGCTAAATCGCGCCTGCGCGCGAGACGGGAAATCGAGCGCGTCGCGCGGTCGAGCGCATTGTGCCAATCCAGATGGCGCCCGTCCTGCCAGTCGGCGTACGGCACGGAGGACACCGATGGGCTGCCGCACGACGGACTCGGCAGGCGCGAGAATCCGGGCCCAACCACCGGCCGGCGCGTTCGGGTGGATCCCGTCGGCCGAGTGGTACTGCGCCTGCGATGGATTCTTAAATGAGCCCATGGATGCACCGCCAGGGCGTGGGTGGCGCGACTGTCGGCGCTGCCCTAGCCCTTCGCACGCAGCTCAGCCGATTCCGACGGCGCCGCGAGCGCGCTGCCGCACGCCACGCAACTTGGCCAGCAAGGTCAGGGTGATCGTGAGATTCAACAGGTTCCAGCCGATGCCGTTGATGAAGGCCGCGTGGTACGAGCCGGTCAGATCGAACACCTTGCCCGACATCCAGCCGCCCAGCGCCATGCCGAACAGTGTCGCCATCAGCACGGTGCCCACGCGCGCGCCGGCTTCGGCGGGCGGGAAATGCTCGCGCACGATGATCGCGTAGCTCGGCACGATGCCGCCCTGGAACAGGCCGAACAGCGCCGAGATCATGTACAGCGACGCGAGCCCGTCGAACGGCAGGAAAAGCAGCAGCGCCACTCCTTGCAGGACCGAGCCGAGCAGCAAGGTGCGCAGCCCGCCGATGCGGTCGCAGATGAACCCCGAGACGAGCCGGCTGACGATACCCGCGGCCAGCATGAGCGACAGCATCTGCGCGCCGCGCGCCGCGCCGTAGCCGAGGTCGCCGCAATAAGCGACGATGTGAACCTGCGGCATCGCCATCGCGACGCAGCACGAGACGCCGGCGATGCACAGCAGCGTCTGCGCGTGGCCCATGCTCAGACCGAACGGCCGCGTCGACGGTACGATGGTGTCTGCCTTGCCAGTCGGTGCCGCCGCCAGCGCCGGTGGCCGCCCCCGCAGCAGCAGCGCGAGCAGCGCCATCGTGATCGCGCTGAACACGCCCATGCCAACGTAGGTGTGGCGCCAGCCGGCGACCTCGACAAAGTGCTGCACGATGGGCGGCCAGACCGCGCCGGCCAGGTAGTTGCCGCTGGCGCAGACAGCGACCGCGATGCCGCGCCGGCGCACGAACCACAGCGAGGTGTCGGCCACCAGCGGCGCGAACGTAGCCGCGCAGCCGAGCGCCCCGAGCAGCACGCCATGAGCGAGCGCGAACGCCGTCAGGTTGCCCGCCATGCCCGCGGTGATGAAGCCCGCACCGAGACCGGAGGCGCCCATCAGCACGACCGGCATCACGCCGAAGCGATCGGCGAGCTTGCCCATCGCGATGCCGCCGAGGCCGAAGCCGACCATCATCAGCGTGTAAGGCAGCGCGGCGTCGGCGCGCGCAACGCCGAACTCAGCCTGCACCGCGGGCAGCACGACCGCGATCATGTACATCGCGCCGCTTCCGATGGTCATCAGCAGCAGCACGACGAACAGCCGCGTCCAGGCATAGCGGGAGTCGGCGGCAGCGGGCTGGCTCATACCCTGATTGTCGTGCGCCGCCAAGGTGACAGCCGCGCGGGGCGCACGAATCTATGCTCAGGGCTTGCCCTGATCCGCACCGACGAGTAAGGGAGTCCATCATGGACGCCATCACACGCTACGAGTCCAGCGACGGCATCGCCACGATCACGATGGACGACGGCAAGGCCAACGTGATGAGCGTGGCCATGCTGCTCGCGCTGAATCAGGCGCTGGATCGCGCCGAGCGTGACGGGGCTGTCGTGCTGTTGACTGGGCGCGCCGGCATGTGCTCCGGCGGCTTCGATCTGGGCGCGTTCAAGCGCAGCCCGGACGAGCTGCGCCGCATGCTCGAGGCTGGCGCGCTGTTGACGCCAGCGGCTGCAGTCGTTCCCACGTCCGGTGCTGGTGGCCTGCACGGGGCATGCGATCGCGATGGGCGCGTTCGTGCTGCTGAGCGCCGACGTTCGCATCGGCGTGATCGGAGACACTCGCATCCACGTCAACGAGGTGCAAATCGGCCTGACGCTGCCGCGCTTTGCGATCGAGGTCTGCCACCAGCGACTCGCGCCGGCACATCTGCACCACGCTGCAGTCGGCGCCGTGCCATACACACCGCAACAGGCGCTCGTCGCCGGGTTTCTGGATGCGCTCACGCCGCCCGAATCGCTCGCTGCCGTGGCCCGTGAACGCGCGCTGAACTTGACGACGCTGCACGCCGAATCGTTCACCGCGACCAAGCTGCGGCTGCTCGAGCCGACGCTGGCCCGACTGCGCGACGCGATCCGCAACGACATCGCGGACTGGTCGGCGCGCTTCGGCTAACGGGGCCGAAACATGCGGAATAGCTGCGCCGCCCCGATGCTGAAATAGTCGGCCGGCCCGCCTCCGCGCAGGATGGGCTGCGCAGCCGCCGTGTCGTAGACGCCGTCTTTCAACAGCGCCGGATCGATGTGGATGCCCACGACCTCGCCCAGCGTCAGCCAGCTTGCCACGGCCATGCCGTCGGCGCCCTGCAGCTGCACGATCTGCGTGACCCGGCATTCGAACGACACCGGACTCTCGGCCACGCGCGGCGCGGCAATCAGGCGCGAAGGCGCGGGCGTAAGCTGCGCGAGCTCGAACTCGTTCACTTCCGGCGGCACCGCCGCGCAACTCGCGTTCATCGCCTCGGCGAGCGGTCGGGTGGCGAGGTTCCACGCGAACTCGCCGGTCGCACGCACGTTGTGCAGCGTGTCCTTGGCGCCGATGCTGGCGAACCCGACGATCGGCGGCGTGTAGTTGAAGGCATTGAAGAAGCTGTAGGGCGCGAGGTTCAGCCGACCCTGGGCATCGATCGAGGAGATCCAGCCGATCGGGCGCGGCCCGACGATCGCGTTGAACGGATCGTGCGGCAGGCGGTGGCCGAGCCGGGGCTCGTAGAAATGCGTAGCGCTGGCTTGCATGGGTGGCCTTTCGATCGATGTCGGGTGATGCTCAGGCGCCGGTCGTCGGCATGCTTCTTACCAGGTTGCGCCCCGCGCATTTGGCCTCGTAGAGCGCACTGTCGGCGGCCTTGACGAGGCTGGCGGCGGCCGTGTCGCCGAGTGGCGTGGCGCTCGCCACGCCGACGCTGACGGTGACCACGCCGAACGGGCTGCCCCGGTGCTCGATGCCCAAGGCCTCGACCGCCGCACGCAGCCGCTCGCCGACCACGTGGCCGCCCGCGGCATCGGCATCCTCGATCAGCGCGATGAACTCTTCGCCGCCGTAGCGCGCCAGCACATCGCCCGGGCGAACCAGCGCGTCTTGCAACACCTTGGCCACTTGCCGCAGGCAGGCGTCGCCAGTCGGGTGGCCGTAGCGGTCGTTCATCAGCTTGAAGTGATCGATGTCGATCATCAACACCGCCAGCGGGCGCTTGGCGCGCAGGTCGCGGTGCCAGACGCGGTCGAGCGCCGCGTCGAGAAAATAGCGGTTCGCAACACCCGTCAACGCATCGGTCCAGGCGATGGTCTGGAGTTCGGAGCGCTCGCGCTGCAACGTGTCGCCACGCTCGATGTGGCGCATCTGCGCCACTGTATTGCGCAAGCCGTAGCCTACCACCGCGATCAGGATGCCCGCCGCGCCGGCCGCGTAGTTCACCTGAATCAGGAACAGCGACACAATCAGCAGCACGCCCGCCAGCAGCAGCGGGCTGGCCACGCGCACCGCCCGCACCAACCGCGGCCAGGGATGCAGCGGCATCACGGTGGCCGGGCCATGGAGCGCGAACGCTGCCAGCAGCGCGAATGCCGCCGTGCTCAGGAGGCCGAACTCCGGACCTAAGCGCGGATCGCCGGCGATCAAATGGTTATTGCAGACGATCAGCGCGGTGTAGGCCGCCAAGTAAATGGCCAGGGAGCGAAACAGGTTGCGTTCGGCATCGTCGTCTGCCGCGACCCAGCGCACCAGCGCGCCGCTCAGCATGAAGAGGTTTTCGGCGTCCTCCAGCCGGACGATCACGGTCACCCCGGCGAGGTCGGGCGCACCGCGCGCCGTCAGCATCGCCCAAATGAGCAGGAAATACGCAACGCCAAGCGTCAACGCGTGAGCGCCGTCGATCACGCGCAGGAGCCGACGCCCTGCGGGCTGCCATTCGCTGGCGATCAGGAACGTGATCGGCACGGCGGCAAGGTTGAACGCGAGCGAGCTGTCGCGGTACATCAGGTTGGCCTGGCCCAGGACGAATTCCTGCCACAGGTTGCTGAACGCGCCCAGCGACCAGATCGACAAGGCGACGGCCAGCACGAACCAGGCGGCGCGCGCGTGGGCGGCCTCGGTGCGCCCGCGCCATGCACAGGCGAGCGCCGTCAGTAGCGGAGCGGCGACCATCAGGACATACGCGGCGGCGCCGGCGAGGTGAGGGAGGAACACCAAGATGGCGCCCTCCAGCAGCAGGAAGACAACAGGGAGAAGAATCGACATGTAAAGAGTAGCGGGAAGGCACCGAGAGGCTACAGTGATTTTCGGCCGCGCAAGCGTGCGATTGAGCGGAAGAGGTACCGAGGCGATATCGACGGCACGTGGCAGACTCCGACCATGCCCTCTCCTGCGATGCGTGTGCTGTCGCTCATCCCACCGATGACGCAGCTCAACACGCCCTACCCTTCGACCGCGTACCTGACCGGCTTTCTGCGCTCGCGCGGCATGCACGCGGTACAAGAAGACTTGGCGCTTGCACTGGTGCTGGCGCTGTTTTCACCTGACGGCCTGCGCGCGGTACGTGAGTGCATTCACGCGCTGCCCGCACCTGCACGCACGCCGCGGGTGCAGGCGTTCGACGCGCAGTTCGACCGTTACCACGCCACGATCGCGCCCGCTATCGCGTTCCTGCAAGGGCGCGACCCGACGACGGCGCACCGCATCAGCGGCCGCGCCTTCTTGCCCGAAGGCGCGCGCTTCGAGTCGCTCGATGTGTTTATCGCGGAGGATGGTGATGACCCGCTCGCGTGGGCCTTCGGTGCGCTCGGCCTCGCCGATCGCGCGCGCCACCTCGCAACGCTGTACCTCAACGACATTGCCGACGTGCTGCGCGATGCGGTCGATCCGCGCTTCGAGTTCGTGCGCTACGCCGAATCGCTCGCGCAGAGCCAGCCGACCTTCGATCCGCTCGCCGATGCGCTGGCCGCGCCGGCCAATCTTGTGGACCACAGCCTGATCGAATTGACGCTCGCGACCGTGCGGCGCCATATGCCGAACCTGGTGCTGATCTCGGTGCCCTTCCCCGGCTCGGTCTATGCGGCGTTTCGCATCGCGCAAGCGATCAAGGCGCACGACCCGGGCATCACCACCGTGCTCGGTGGCGGTTTCGTCAACACCGAGCTGCGCGAGCTGACCGATCTGCGCGTGTTCGAGCACTTCGACTACGTGACGCTGGACGCCGGCGAGCGCCCGCTGATCGCGCTGATCGAAC
>JANYBE010000585.1 GCA_025360945.1 Rhizobacter sp.
TCTTGGTCTCTTAGCCTTACCTTTGCAGCACCGCGCTGCGCTGCCGCATGTTCAAGACCCGATTCCTCGACCTCCCGCCCCTGCTCGCCGCTGGCGGCACGGTGCGCCTGCCCGGCTCCAAGAGCATCTCGAACCGGGTGCTGCTGCTCGCGGGCCTGAGCCGCGGCACGACTGTGATCCACGACCTGCTCGAATCGGACGACACGCGGGTGATGCTCGACGCGCTGGCCGCGCTCGGCTGCCGCATTGAACGCGATGGTCGGGTGGTTCGTGTCGAAGGCACCGGTGGCGCGCTGGCGGCGCGCGAGGCCGACATCTTCCTCGGCAACTCGGGCACCTCGGTGCGCACCGTCACCGCCGCACTGGCCTTGCTGGCGACAGCGCAGGGCGGCCGCTTCACGATCCGCGGCGTACCGCGCATGCACGAGCGGCCGATCGGCGACTTGATCGACGCCCTGCGGCCGCTGGGCTGCAGGATCGAGTGCACCGTGAAAGAAGGCTACCCGCCCCTGCTGCTGGGCGACGGCGCACCGCATGCGCTGAACCTGAGCGCACCGATCCGCGTGCGCGGCAATGTGTCGAGCCAGTTCCTCACCGGGCTACTGCAGGCGCTGTGCCTGACGGCACACGCGCAAGATGTCGTGATCGAGGTCATCGGCGAGCTGATCTCCAGACCCTACATCGCGATCACACTGAACCTGCTTGCGCGTTTTGGCGTCCACGTGCGCAACGAGGACTGGACGCGCTTCACGATCCCCTGCGACAGCCGGCTCACCTCGCCGGGCAAATTCCATGTCGAGGGCGATGCCTCGTCGGCCTCGTACTTCGTCGCGCTCGGCGCAATCGCCGCCAACGCGGAAGCTCCGCTGCGCATCGAAGGGATCGGCAGCGCGTCGGTCCAGGGCGACATCGACTTTGTCGCCGCCGCACAGGCGATGGGCGCGAACGCGGTGCTCGCAAAGGACTGGATCGAAGTCTCGCGCGGCACATGGCCGTTGCGCGCCGTCGCGCTTGACTGCAATCACATCCCCGATGCGGCGATGACGCTGGCCGTGATGGCGCTCTACGCCACCGGCACGACGCGGTTGACCAACATCGCGAGCTGGCGCGTCAAGGAAACCGACCGCATCGCCGCGATGGCGGCGGAGTTGCGCAAGCTCGGTGCAGAGGTCGTCGACGGTGACGATTTCATCGAGATCACTGCGCCAGGCAAATGGAAGCCGGCGGCGATCCACACCTACGACGATCATCGCATCGCGATGTGCTTTTCGCTCGGGGCGTTCAATCCGAATCAACAAGCGGTACGCATTCTCGACCCACAATGCGTCGCGAAGACCTTCCCGGACTATTTCGAAACGCTGTTCAGCGTCGTCACGCCACAGGAGCACGGCGTGCCCATCATCACCGTCGACGGGCCGACCGCCTCCGGCAAGGGCACGCTCGCCAGCGCCGTCGCGCAGGCGCTGGGCTACCACTTCCTAGACTCGGGCGCGGTCTATCGCGCCACGGCCCTGGCCGCGATGCGTTCGGGCACGCCTCCCGACGATGAACAGCGGCTGGCGCAACTCGCGACCAAGCTCGACCTGCGCTTTGGCCCCGGGCAGATCTTCATGTCCGGCCAGGATGTGACCGAAACCCTGCGTCTCGAAGAGGTCGGTGCCCTCGCCTCGAAGGTCTCCGCGTGGCCGCTGGTACGCGCCGCGCTGCGCACCCTCCAACTCTCGTTTCATCGCGTACCCGGCCTGGTGGCGGACGGCCGCGACATGGGCACGGTGATCTTTCCCGGCGCCGATCTGAAGATATTCCTCACCGCCAGCGCCGCGACGCGCGCGGATCGGCGGCACAAGCAGTTGATTTCAAAGGGAATTTCGTCTAATATCGACAGTCTTCGCGCCGAACTTGAGGCCAGAGATGCCCGGGATCAAACCCGCAGCGTCTCACCTTTAAAGCCGGCCGTTGATGCAATGCTCCTGGACAACTCGGCATTGACCGTCGAGGCCTCGGTGGTCGCGGTGCTGCAAGCCTGGGAGGATCGCAGGCCCTTCAAGGAAACTTGAAGGGCGGCGCAGGCCAGTCAAGGCTGCGTCAAAAAGAGAGTCCGTCGCTCTCCCTCCTGTGCCCGTCATCCGAAGGCACGCCAGGGCGTCGGTTGTTCAACCTAACCCCGCGGTCGCAAGACCGCACCGGAAACCTCAATGTCCCAAACTCAAGTTGCCGCCAGCGCTGGTGCTGGCATGGAATCCTTTGCCGCGATGTTCGAGGAGTCGCTGACTCGCTCGGAAATGCGCAGCGGCGAAGTCATCACTGCTGAAGTGGTGCGCGTTGAACACAGCTTCGTGGTCGTCAATGCCGGCCTGAAGTCCGAAGCATATGTGCCCATCGAAGAATTCAAGAACGACCAGGAAGCTGTGTTCAACGCGCACCACTTCAGCAGTGATGACTTCGCCGCTGCGCATTTCCGAACGAGTCAGCGACTCCTCGAACAT
>JANYBE010000586.1 GCA_025360945.1 Rhizobacter sp.
GCGACAAGATCGACTACCGCTCCTCCAGCACAACCAAATCGGCCGGGCTCGAAGTGCCACCTGACCTGACGCAGTTGACCAAGGATTCACGCTACCAGCAGACACAGGGGGGCTCGGTCAGCGCCGCGGCCTACCAGGCCGGCACGCCGGCCTCCGGACCGGTCACGGTGCAGTCGGTGACCGTGGCGGCGCAAAGCGTCGGGCCGATGAGCATCGAGCGCTTGGGCAACGAGCGGTGGCTGCGCACCACGCTGCCGCCCGAACAACTCTGGCCGCAACTGCAGGCGTTCTGGAAGGAGCGCGGCTTCGTCATCACGCAAGACCAACCCGCCGCCGGCGTCATGGAGACCGACTGGGCCGAGAACCGCGGCAAGCTGCCACAGGACTTTGTCCGCGCCTCGATCGGCAAGATGTTCGACGGCGCTTACTCGACCGGTGAGCTCGACAAGTTCCGCACCCGCGTCGAGCGGGTCGATGGCGGCACCGAGGTCTACATCACGCACCGCGGCATGATCGAAATCTACCAGGGCGAGCGCAAGGAGAGCACCGTGTGGCAGCCGCGCGCGCCCGATCCGCAGCTCGAGGGTGAACTGTTGTCGCGCCTGATGCTGCGGCTCGGCGCCACCGACGAGGTGGCCAAGACCGCGCTCGTCGTGCCGGGGGCGCCAGGCACTGCCGCTCGCGCCCGCCTGCTGGCCGACCGCCCGAGTGCGACGCTGCAGATTGACGACGGCTTTGATCGCGCCTGGCGTCGAGTCGGCGTGGCGCTCGATCGCAGCGGCTTCACGGTCGAAGACCGCGATCGCACGCAGGGCGTCTACTTCGTGCGCTACATCGACCCGGCGTTCGCCGGCAAGGACGAGCCGAACATCTTCTCCAAGCTGTTCAGCTTCGGCAAGAAGGACGACGCGGGCAGCCCAATACGCTACCGCGTGGCCGTCAAGGGGAACGGCGAGCGCAGCAGCACGGTGACCGTGCTGAACGGCAAGGGCGAGCCCGAGAACGGTGAAGCCGGCAAGCGCATCACGTCGCTGCTGCTCGACGAACTGAGGTAGGCCACGGCCGACGGCAGCGCAGCTCCATGCGCTTTTGCAGCCTCGGCAGCGGCAGCGGCGGCAATGCCACGCTAATCGAGGCCGGCCGCGGGGCGAGCACGCGGCGGCTGCTGATCGACTGCGGGTTCTCGCTTCGCGAGCTCGAAGCGCGACTGGCGCGCGCCGGGCTGAGCTGCGATCAGCTCGACGCCGTGTTCATTACCCATGAGCACGGCGACCACGTTGGTTGTGCCCTCACGCTCGCGCGGCGCCACGGCTTGCCACTGTGGATGAGCCGCGGCACCTGGCGCGCGATCGGTGCGCCAGAGCTACCCGAGCCGATCCGGTTCGCGCGCGACGGCCAGATCATCGCCATCGGCGGGCTCGCGCTCACGCCGTTCACCGTGGCCCACGATGCGCAAGAGCCGCTGCAACTACGCTGCACGGACGGCGCGCGCCATCTCGGCGTGCTGACCGACGTGGGTTCGATCTCGTCCCACCTGATCGCACACCTGCAGGGCCTGGACGCGCTGCTGCTGGAGTGCAACCACGACCGTGCCCTGCTCGGCTCATCGTCCTACCCGGCTTCGCTCAAGGCACGCATCGGCGGCCGGCTCGGGCATCTGTCGAACGACACAGCAGCGCAGATCCTGGCGGCCTGTTCGCATGGCGGGCTCGAGCACCTCGTGGCTGCGCACCTGAGCGAGCAGAACAACACGCCGGCGCTGGCGCGTGCAGCGTTGGCGCCGATTTGGGGCGCAGCACCGGAAGACATCGTCGTGGCCGATCAGCGCCTGGGTTTCGGCTGGCTCGAGCTGACGTAGACGCGGTTCATGCAAGTCGCATGAAAAAGCCGCCCGAAGGCGGCTCTTCCATGATCGGAATGAACCGATTACTTCTTGACCGCGTCGGCAGCCTTGCCAGCTGCGTCCTTGGCGGCATCGGCAGCCTTGCCGGCGGCGTCCTTGGCAGCATCTGCAGCCTTGCCAGCAGCGTCCTTCATGGCATCAGCAGTCGTCGCGCCACCGGAGGCAGCGCCCATCGCGGCGGTCGCGGCACCGGAAGCGGCGGCGTCGACAGCGGTGGTCACGGCGCTGGCGGCGGCCGAGGCGACCTCAGCCACGGCCGGAGCGGCGGCAGCCGAAGCGGCAGCAGCCGGCGGGGTTTCGGTCTTGCCGCAAGCGGCGAGAGCGGCGGCTGCAACGATGGAAGCGAGCAAAAGCGACTTGGTCATATGTGTCCTCAATATTTTAGGGTCGAACAATTACCGGTAATTGTGGGAACCCATACATTCGCAGAGCCCCAACGTTCAAAGGCACGAATGAGCTCACGCCCTCCAGTGCCTAGCCTTCAATTATAGCCAGCTCTAGGGTCAATCCCTAGAGCCCTGTGGAAGTTGCCGGAAAGGCCTCTTCGGAACGTTGCAAAACCGCGTCAATCAGCTCCTGGCAACGCAGCTCTTCGGCCTTGTCGTGCGAGACGCGGCCGCGGTAGTGAGCCGGGTCGGACAGCCGCACCGTCACTGCGCCGGAGGCGATTAGCAGGGTCGGCACCTCGCCAGCTTCGAGCTCGGTGTTGGCGCGGCAGCTCACCACGTGCGCCCACTGGCGTCGCCATACGACCCAGCGCGGGTGGCGTCGCGCGACGTCGTCGAAATTGTTCGCCAGCAGCGTCATGCGGCGGCTCGACGCGACCCACTCACTCAGGAGCCCGACCACATCGCGCTCGCCGAGCGGCCAATCGGCGAAGTCGTTGTCGACCAGCCAGAGCTCGCGGCTGCCCGCCGTCGCCGCTTCGGCAAAGGCATCGCGCAATGCGGCGTGGAACTCGGTGCGCGAAGTGATCAGGCTATCGGTCATGCGGCTCTCCATCGTGCCATTCAATCGACGGGTTGCAACCATCCGGCGTCCAGCCAGTCGTCGAGCAAGCCGCGTGCAGCCTTGCTCAGAGCAGCGACATCGCGCGCGGCCAGTACACGGCTGTCCGCAAGCCGCCGCATCAGCCGTGCGTCGCGGCCCGCAGCCCGGAACGACTCACCGTTGATGAACACATGGGCATCATCGTAAAGCGCCCGCGTGCGTTGATCCAGCCGCACGCCAACCCGCGCGTCGCCCGGCTGCGTGCTGGCGTCGAACCAGACGCCGCGCTTGGGCTCGCTCAGAACCTCGCCAAGCGCACAAGCGAGCGCATTCGGATCGGCGAACAGGCGCGCCACTGCCTGTGCCGCGAAGGTCTGCAGCGCCGCCGGAATGCGCCCGGGTTCATTGGTCGCAGCGAGCGTCGGATCGCGGTAGAGCGGGGAACGCGCGTCAGGCTCGGCACCGTCGAGCATGCGCTGCACGACTTCGTGCGCAAGCTCGTCGCGCCCAGCCGCTCGAAACCCGATCGAGCAGGTCATGCACTCGCCCTCGGCCACGCCGTCGTGCGCCCAGCCGGGCGGCAGATAAAGCATGTCGCCGGGCTCGAGCAACCAATCTTTCTCAGGCTCGAAATTGGCGAGAATCTTCAGCGGCGCATCCGGCACGAGCTCGGGCGCCTTGACCTTGCCGATGCGCCAGCGCCGCCGGCCCTGCGTCTGCAGCAGGAACACGTCGTACGAATCGACATGCGGACCGACGCCGCCGCCATCGGTGGCGAACGAGATCATTACGTCATCGAGGCGCGCGTCGGGCACGAAGCGAAAGCGCTCGAGCAATGCACGGGCCGCCGGCAGATGCAGATCCAGCCCCTGCACCAGCAGTGTCCAGTGCGGCTGCCTGAACGGCGGCAGCGCGGTGCGCGCCAGCGGACCCTGGTGTAGCGACCAGCGGCTCGCGCGATGCACAACGAGGCGCGATTCGACCTCGTCGTTCGAGGCCAGCGCGACCAGTTGCGCGCGGCTCACCAGATCGATGCCACCGGGCACCGCCTGGCGCACCAGTAAGGGCTTCTTTTGCCAGTGCCGGCGCATAAAAGTCTGCGGCGACAAACCGCCCAGCAACGTGCTTGCGAGAGAAATGTCCATGCACGATTGTGCGATCATTGTTTGATGCTCATCACCAATCCCTGCGTCGTCAGCCTCACCTGGAAGCTGCAAGACACCCGAGGCCAGCCGATTGACGAACTGCCGGAGCCGGTCGAATTTTTCTTCGGCGGCGACGACCTGCTCGCCAAGGTTGAAGAGGCCCTAACCGACCAACAGGCCGGCTTCAGCGCGGCCCTGCACCTCGAGCCCGAACACGCGTTCGGCGACTATGACCCCGCGCTTGTGTTCTTCGAGGAGCGCAGCGTGTTTCCCGAGGCGATCGAGGTCGGCATGCAGTTCGACGGTCTGCCGCCTGGTGCGACCACCCAAGGCCTGCCGGCCGACGGCGTCTACACCGTCACCGAGGTCTACCCGGGTCACGTCGTGCTCGACGGCAATCACCCGCTGGCCGGCATCGCGCTGCGTCTCGAACTCGTGGTGCGCGACGTGCGTGAAGCGACCGAGGCGGAGATCGAGGCCGGCAGCGTCGGCCAACCGGTGTTCACCGTGATGAACACCGCCCCCAGCGGACCTTCCCTACACTGACTCGTGGGCCGGCACGGCGGCGCCTTCGGGCGTCGTCACCGGCCCCTTGCCGCTGAAGCGGTCGAG
>JANYBE010000622.1 GCA_025360945.1 Rhizobacter sp.
CATGATCAACAAGGTCTCGTACCTCGTGACGGTGCTCTGACCCGCGACGACGAAGATCAGAAGGACAGACGACGATGGAACTCAATTCGATCAAGCCGGCCGACGGCAGCAAGAAGGCGCGGCGTCGCGTCGGGCGCGGCATCGGCTCGGGTCTCGGCAAGACCGCCGGCCGTGGCCACAAGGGCCAGAAATCACGTTCCGGCGGCTACCACAAGGTCGGCTTCGAAGGCGGCCAGATGCCGCTGCAGCGTCGCCTGCCGAAACGCGGCTTCAAGTCGCACCTGCTCCAATACAACGACGAAGTCACCCTGACCGACCTCGAGCGCCTGGGCGTGCCGGAAGTCGATCTGCTGACATTGAAGCAAGCCGGCCTCGTTGGCCAGTTGATCAAGACCGTCAAGGTGATCAACACGGGTGAACTCAAGGCCAAGGTCGCGCTCAAGGGCATTGGTGCAACCGCTGGTGCGAAGGCTGCGATTGAAGCGGCCGGCGGCTCGGTGGCTTGAGCCAGGGCTGAACCTCCCCACATCGGATCACAGTGGCAACCAATTCGAATCAGCTGGCAAAGAGCGGCAAGTTCGGCGACCTGCGTCGCCGCTTGACGTTCCTGTTGCTCGCGCTCGTGGTTTACCGCGTGGGCGCGCACATCCCTGTGCCCGGCATCGACCCGAACCAACTCGCCCAGCTCTTCAAGAGCCAGGCCGGTGGCATCCTGAGCCTGTTCAACATGTTCTCAGGTGGCGCGCTGTCGCGCTTCACGGTCTTTGCGCTGGGGATCATGCCGTACATCTCGGCGTCGATCATCATGCAGTTGATGACCTACGTCGTGCCGACGCTGGAAGCCTTGAAGAAGGAAGGCGAATCGGGCCGCCGCAAGATCACGCAGTACACGCGCTACGGCACGCTGGGTCTCGCGCTGTTCCAAGCGCTCGCGATCGCGACGGCGCTCGAAAGCTCGCCGGGTCTCGTCATCACGCCGGGTTTTGGCTTTCGCATGACGGCCGTCGTGAGCCTGGTGGCCGGCACGATGTTCTTGATGTGGCTGGGTGAGCAGATCACCGAGCGCGGTCTGGGCAACGGCATCTCGATCCTGATCTTCGGCGGCATCGCCGCTGGTCTGCCGGGCGCGCTGGGTCAGTTCGGCACGCTCGTCAGCCAGGGCTCGATGAGCATCCTCGCGGCGCTGTTCGTCGCAACGCTGGTCGTTGCGGTAACTTTCGCGGTCGTCTTCGTCGAACGCGGTCAGCGCAAGATCCTGGTGAACTACGCGAAGCGTCAGGTCGGCAACAAGGTCTACGGCGGCCAGTCCTCGCATCTGCCGCTGAAGCTGAACATGTCGGGCGTGATCCCACCGATCTTCGCGTCGAGCATCATCCTGCTGCCGGCCACGGCCGTGGGCTGGTTCGCGACCGGCGAGAGCTTCCGCTGGCTAAAGGACGTGGCCGATCTGCTGCGCCCTGGTCAGCCGATCTACGTGATGCTGTATGCCGCGGCCATCGTGTTCTTCTGCTTCTTCTACACGGCGCTGGTGTTCAATAGCCGCGAGACCGCAGACAACCTGAAGAAGAGCGGTGCGTTCATCCCCGGCATCCGTCCGGGTGATCAGACGGCGCGCCACATCGACAAGATTCTGTCCAGGCTCACGCTGGCCGGTGCGATCTACATCACGCTGGTCTGCCTGCTGCCCGAGTTCTTGGTGATCAAGTACAACGTGCCGTTCAATTTCGGCGGCACCTCGCTCCTCATCATCGTCGTCGTGACGATGGACTTCTGGGCTCAAGTTCAGAGTTACGTGATGAGTCAGCAGTACGAGTCACTGCTTAAAAAAGCCAATTTCAAGACGAGCTGAAGCGACATGGCCAAAGACGATGTCATTCAGATGCAGGGCGAGATTCTCGAGAATCTGCCCAACGCCACGTTCAGAGTGAAGCTGGAAAATGGGCACGTCGTGCTCGGTCATATCTCCGGCAAGATGCGCATGCACTACATCCGCATCCTGCCCGGTGACAAGGTCACGGTTGAGTTGACGCCCTACGATTTGAGCCGCGCTCGCATCGTGTTCCGGGCCAAGTGAAGGTTTAGGAGAGAAGCATGAAAGTCGCAGCGTCGGTCAAGAAGATGTGCCGCAATTGCAAAGTCATCCGCCGCAAGGGCGTGGTGCGCGTGATCTGTACGGATCCGCGTCACAAGCAGCGTCAAGGTTAAGAGAGAACGAACATGGCACGTATTGCTGGCATCAACATTCCGCCCCACAAGCACACCGAAATCGGTCTGACGTCGATCTACGGCATCGGTCGCACCACGGCGCAGAAAATCTGCACCAAGAGCGGCGTCCCGTTTGATCGCAAGGTCAAGGATCTGACTGATGGCGATCTGGAAAAGATCCGGGAAGAAATCGGGCGCATGACGATCGAAGGCGACCTGCGTCGCGAAATGTCGATCAACATCAAGCGCCTGATGGACCTCGGTTGCTACCGTGGCTTTCGTCATCGCCGCGGCCTACCGGTTCGCGGCCAGCGCACCAAGACGAATGCACGCACCCGAAAGGGTCCGCGCAAGTCGGGCGTCGTGAAGAAGTGATCTGACGTCGCCGTCATATCGCATCTACAGATTGAAGAGATTCGCCAAAGAAGGTCAACATGGCTAAAGCACCCGTCAACACTGCCGCCCAGCGCGTGCGCAAGAAAGTCCGCAAGAACGTTGCGGACGGTGTCGCGCACGTTCACGCGTCGTTCAACAACACGATCATCACCATCACCGATCGTCAGGGCGGCGCGCTGTCCTGGGCATCGAGTGGCGGCCAGGGTTTCAAGGGCTCGCGCAAGAGCACGCCGTTCGCTGCGCAGGTCGCGGCTGAGGTGGCAGGTCGTGCGGCTCAGGACCAGGGCATCAAGAACCTCGATGTGCGAATCAAGGGCCCGGGCCCAGGTCGCGAGTCGTCGGTGCGCGCGCTGGCCTCGCTTGGCATCCGCATCAATTCGATCTCCGACGTGACGCCGGTGCCGCACAACGGCTGCCGTCCGCAGAAGCGCCGTCGCATCTGAGGTCGAACGTTTTCGTCGTCGGCGGTACCTCAGAGGTGCCGCCGACTTTTTCGCTTCTGTACGCAGAAGTTGAAGCCCACCGTCTGAGCGCACACAACAACACTCGCCAGACTCGCGCAAGCCGACACGTCGGCCTGCGTCAGATTGAAAAAAGGAAATCAACGTGGCACGTTTTCTAGGCCCAAAGGGCAAGCTTTCCCGCCGTGAAGGCACCGACCTGTTCCTGAAGAGCGCGCGCCGCCCGATCGGTGACAAGGTCAAGTTCGACAGCAAGCCAGGCCAGCATGGCCGCACCTCCGGCACCCGTACCTCCGACTTCGGTCTGCAGCTGCGCGAGAAGCAGAAGGTCAAGCGCATGTACGGCATCCTGGAGCGTCAGTTCCGCCGGTACTTCGCCGAGGCCGAGCGTCGCAAGGGCAATACCGGCGCGAACCTGCTGATGCTGCTCGAATCGCGTTTGGACAATGTCGTTTACCGCATGGGCTTCGGCTCGACGCGCGCCGAAGCGCGTCAGATGGTGTCGCACAAGTCGATCACCGTGAACGGCGCCTCGGTCAACATCGCGTCTTTTCTCGTCAAGGCCGGCGACGTCGTCGCGGTGCGCGAGAAGTCGAAGAAGCAGCTGCGCATCATCGACGCGGTCAAGCTGGCCGAAGGCCAGGGCATGCCAAACTGGGTCAGCGTTGACGCCGCCAAGCTCGAAGGCATCTTCAAGAAGACGCCGGACCGCGACGAATTCGGTGCCGACATCAAAGAAGCGCTGATCGTCGAACTGTATTCAAGGTAACGACGACAGCGGGGTGCCGGCGTTCGCCGACACCCTCTTCTCGGACATTGCTCGCTAGTGCTTTGCCGGGCACACAGCGAGACATCTCTTGCCCGGCGCTGTGTCCATCAGCCTTATCGGTGTAACGAGCCGAGGGTATTGAGACGAACAGGACTTCAATGCAAACCAATCTGCTGAAACCCAAAGCCATCAATGTGGAGCCGCTCGGCGGCAACCGCGCCAAGGTCACGCTCGAGCCGTTCGAGCGCGGCTACGGCCACACGCTGGGCAACGCGCTGCGCCGCGTGCTGCTGTCGTCGATGGTCGGCTATGCGCCCACCGAAGTGACGATCGCCGGCGTGCTGCACGAGTACTCGGCCATCGACGGCGTGCAGGAAGACGTGGTTCACATCATGCTGAACCTCAAGGGCGTAGTGTTCCGTCTGCACAACCGCGATGAGGTCACCCTGGTCCTGCGCAAGGAAGGGGAAGGCCCGGTCACGGCCGGCGACATCCAGACCCCGCACGACGTGGAGATCATCAACCCCGAACATGTCATTGCGCACCTGTCGCACGGCGGCAAGCTTGACATGCAGATCAAGGTCGAGAAGGGCCGCGGCTACGTGCCGGGCACGATGCGCCGCTACGGCGACGAGCCGACCAAGTCGATCGGCCGCATCGTTCTCGACGCGTCGTTCTCGCCGGTGGCTCGGGTGAGCTACACGGTCGAGTCGGCCCGCGTCGAACAGCGCACTGACCTCGACAAGCTGGTGATGGAGATCAACACCAACGGCGCGATCACGCCGGAAGAAGCGATCCGCAACTCGGCCAAGATCCTGGTCGAGCAGCTCATGGTGTTCGCGCAGCTCGAAGGCGAGATCAGCACGTTTGCCGACGCGCCGACGCCGCGCAACACGCAATTCGATCCGATCCTGCTGCGCCCGGTCGACGAGCTCGAGCTCACCGTGCGTTCGGCGAACTGCCAGAAGGCCGAGAACATCTACTACATCGGCGATCTGATCCAGCACACCGAGACCGAGCTACTGAAGACCCCGAATCTGGGTCGCAAGTCGCTCAACGAAATCAAGGAAGTGCTGGCTTCGCGCGGGCTCACGCTCGGCGCGCGGCTGGAGAACTGGCCCCCGCAGGGCCTGGACAAACGCTGATCGTCTGATCAGCGCGCGTCACGTGCAAAACCCCGGTACCTGATACGGCCGGAGTTCAATAAGTTAGTAGACAAGGAAAAGCACCATGCGTCACCGTCACGGACTCCG
>JANYBE010000655.1 GCA_025360945.1 Rhizobacter sp.
GTATTTTTCGTCGATGACCTCCGCGTGAGTTGGTTGCTGGTCGATGAGCAGGCGGCGAAGAAGAGCATGAACGAGGAACAGACTGCTTCTCTGTCTTGGCATCGACTTCGATCGCGCATCGCGCAATGAGAAAAACCAACACCGCTTGGCATCAAAAGATCAAAACCGTTGACTGCTTCGGAAGTCCCTGTAAAGGGTTAGGCATGCCGACGGTACAGAGCCAGGGAACCCGCAAGAGCCAGCAATGCCCCCCCGCAAAGACGATCTAGCCACAGAACGCCTTTGGCGCGGAGAAAGCGAATGGCCTGAGCGCCTGCCATAGCGTAACCGAGCATGACGGCGAAATCGATGGAGGCAAACGTGACCGCCAGTGCTGCGTACTGCGGTAGCTGGGGCTCGGACGGTGTGACGAACTGCGGCAGGAATGCGGAGAAGAATAGATAGCCTTTGGGATTGGTTACTGCAACAAGGAAGCTGCGCAAGAAGATGGCGCGCTTGGAGGATTGCTCAGAGGTGCCCGCCTCAGCCAGAATGGCGAGAGTGCCTTTGGAGCGAAGAAGGCGAATTCCGAGGTGCGCAAGGTATGCGACCCCCAGCCACTTGACCACTGAGAACCAGAACTCCGAGGCAGCTAGCAATGCACCAAGGCCGACAGCTACGGCTGAAACGAGGACGAAATCGGAGAGTACCGCGCCGACCATTCCAGGCACCGAGGCGCGAACGCCGTACCGAGAGCCGTTCGTGAGCGCTAGAAGCACCGTAGGGCCTGGCGTCGCAATACCGATGAAAGCGACGACGGCGAAGATGAAAAGCGTCTGAGTCATGGTGCATGCCTAACGAATGGAAGGGACTCCCCATCCCGAACTAGCCGCATAGCGACGACCGGCAACACAGTGCCACGATGGGAAGTACGAAGTCTCATCACTCATTCGGAAGGGGAAGTCATGAGCATTCTGTACGTTGGCATCGATCTCGCCAAGAACGTTTTCGCAGCGCACGGTGTCAACGAGGCGACAGACCAGTCCATGTAGAGCGGTTTAGTCCTTCGTCGTGTTGCGGCGATATTCGGCCGGCGGCTTGCCCACGAGCTTTTGGAAGTCGCGCGTGAAATGGGCTTGGTCGAAGAAGCCCAGCTCCTGGGCGAGCTCGGCGAAATCTGGCGCTTCGTCGCAAGCGAGACGGTGAGCCGCGTCGTGCAGACGGTAGCGGCGGATAACCCACTTCGGGCTCACGCCCACGTATTCGCTGAACAGATGCTGCAGGCCGCGCAGGCTCATGCCGGCGCGCTCAGCCAGTTCGTCGGCGCGCGTAAGCGAGCGTTCGTCCTCGGCGGCCTCCAGGATGCGCTGAATCACATCGACCTGCGGATCGGCCGCCGTCTGCCGGGACCGCAGCAGTGCCTCGGCCGCATCGACCATCGCGGCATCATCGCCGGCGCACAGCACTTGGCGCTCAGCTTCCGCCACGTCGCATTCAAACACCTCGGACCACTCTAACGTGCAGTCGGTAATAGTGTGGACAGGCCGCCGTAACCACGAGCGGAAGGCGCCCGGCCGGAAACGCACACCCAGCACGCAGCCTGCGTTCTGCAGCGTGTATTCGAACGCGCCGCGCATCACGCCGAATATGGCAGTGCGGCCCGTGTCAAACACCAGATTCACACAAGGGTAGGGAAGCGTGCGCTGCGTGTAGGCAGGCTTGCCGCGCAAATCCCATTCGACCAACCAGTGGTGTTCGATGTGGGCTTTGAGCGCCGTGTCGCGCGGCAGGTAGCGCTCAAGCCGGAAAGTGCGTCGGGCCACTGCTGGATCGATCAATCCTTTGGGTGCGGCGGTGGCGGGTTGGAGATCTTCGGGCATGCGTGTTTTTCCAATACGACGGTTAGCCGTTCAGCCTACAACATCGCTTCTGAATTACAAGGAGCGACCGATGAATTCCGACCGCCACGTTGTCCTGTACCACGCCATCAATAGCCGCTCGGCCGGAGTTCGCGCACTGCTCGAAGAGCTGAACGCCGACTACGAGATTCATCCACTGAACCTGCCAAGCGGCGAGCAGCGGCAGCGCCCGTATCTGAACCTCAATCCGATGGGGAAAGTACCGGCAATCTTGCATCAAGGCACGATGGTCACCGAACAGGCGGCCGTCTACATGTTCCTCGCCGAGTTGTATCCGGAGGCTGGCCTGGCACCTGCCATCGGGGACATGCTCCGCGGTGCCTACCTGCGCTGGATGGTCTTCTATGGCTCGTGTTTCGAGCCGGCCGTGGTCGATCGCTCGATGAAGCGTGATCCCGCGCCGCCATCGACGTCACCCTACGGCGACTTCGACACGATGTTCAACACTGTCACGCAGCAACTGGAGCGCGGCCCCTGGATGCTCGGCGAGCGCTTCAGCGCGGCTGATGTGCTGTGGGGCATGGCGCTGAACTGGATCACGATGTTCGACCTTATCCCGAAAAGGCCGCTGATCCAAGCCTACATTGACCGCGTCATTGAGCGGCCTGCGATAAAGCGGGCAGTGGCCCTCGATGCCGAGCTTGCCGCGACATAGGCTTGATCGTCATGAGTAGCGCGGAGGCGCGAAGACTCCTGCAGCTTGTCGGTGTCGTGTCGACTGCTGAGATAGACGAACTCGCACACGACGAAAAGCTACCAACCGCTCTGATTCCGCTCGAAAGTCACCAAGTCCGGCGGCTTGGTAGGCCGCAGCAACAACACTGGCGACGCCAGCCAACAAGCGCGAAAGGGGGACGCCTTTCTCGGCCACCGAGAGCGAGCCCCCTGTGCCAATATGACCTGCGCCACCTCCCTCTGAGAAATCAGTGAGCAGCGAGGTAGGTATGACAGTCAACCATCAATCCAAGGCAGCGATGCACGCAGTGAAGAGTTTGCCCGATCCCGGCGTATCGCAAGGAGC
>JANYBE010000010.1 GCA_025360945.1 Rhizobacter sp.
GGCCTGCAGCACGAGGACGGCCACAGCCACATCCTGGCCGGCACGATCCCGAACTGCGTGTCGTACGACCCGACGTTCGCGTACGAGGTCGTGACCATCGTCCGCGACGGCATGCGCCGCATGTACGAGGAGCAGGAGGACGTCTACTACTACATCACGCTCATGAACGAGAACTACCCGCACCCCGGCATGGCCGAAGCGGGTGAGGGCGCCGAGCAGGGCATCCTCAAGGGCTTGTACAAGCTCAAGGACGGGGGCAAGACCGCCGCGTCGGGCAAGGGCAAGGGCCTGCGCGTGCAACTGATGGGCAGCGGCACGATCCTGCGCGAGGTGATGGCCGGCGCCGAACTGCTGAAGTCCGACTTCGGCGTCACCGCCGACATCTGGAGTGCCACGAGCTACAACGAGCTGCGCCGCGACGGCATGGCGACCGAACGCTGGAACCTGCTGCACCCGGCCGAAACGCGTCGCAAGAGCTGGGTCGAGTCCAGCCTCGAAGGCCACGAGGGCCCGGTGGTCGCGTCGACCGACTACATGCGCAACTACGCTGACCAGGTGCGCGAATACGTGCAGGCCGCTGGCCGGCGCTACGTGGTGCTCGGCACCGACGGCTTCGGCCGCAGCGACTACCGCGTGAAGCTGCGCCGCTTCTTCGAGGTCGATCGCCACTACGTCGTGGTCGCCGCGCTCAAGGCACTCGCCGACGACAGCCTCGTGAAGCCGGCGGTCGTCGCCGAGGCGATCGCCAAGTACGGCTTGGACACCGAGCGCGCTGCGCCGTGGACCGTCTGACCAGGAACCAGAACATGAGCCAAGTTATCGACATCAAGGTTCCCGACATCGGCGACTTCAGCGACATCCCGGTGATCGAGGTGTTCGTGAAGGTGGGCGACACGGTCAAGGCTGAGGACCCGCTGCTCTCGCTCGAATCCGACAAGGCAACGATGGACGTGCCGGCGCCATCCGGCGGCGTCGTCAAGAGCATCAAAGTGAAGGTCGGCGACAAGGTCAGCGAAGGCAGCGTGATCATGCAGTTCGAAGGCGCCGGTGCCGCTGCCGCGCCCGCCGAGGTCGTCAAGCCGAGCGTCAGCGCGCCGCCGTCACCGGTGAGCGCGCCGGCCGGGCTGGCCGAAGTGCGTGTGCCCGACATCGGCGACTTCACGGATGTGCCGGTGATCGAGGTGTTCGTGGGTGTCGGCGACACCGTGAAGGCCGAGGACCCGCTGGTCTCGCTCGAATCGGACAAGGCGACGATGGACGTGCCCGCGCCGCTCGGCGGCGTGATCCAGGAGATCCGCGTCAAGCTCGGCGACAAGGTCAGCGCGGGCAGCGTGATCATGGTGGTGGCCACTGGCAGCGCGACTGCCGCACCGACCGCGACACAGACATCGACCGGCGCAGCCACGCCGGCAGCTGCGGCGGCCCCGGCAGCTTCGGCCGGCGCAGCCAGCAAGATCGACGAGACCGCGTTCGCACTCGCCTACGCCGGGCCCGCGGTGCGCAAGCTGGCGCGCGAACTGGGCGTCGACCTCGGCAAAGTGAAGGGCAGCGGCGAGCACGGCCGCATCGTTCGCACGGACGTCGAGTCCTTCGCGAAGGGTGGCGGTGCAGCGGCGGCACCGGCCGCGAAGGGCGCCTCAGCACCCGCGGGCGGCTCCGGCGTGAGCGGCCTCGACCTGCTGCCCTGGCCCAAGGTCGACTTCGCCAAGTTCGGGCCGATCGAACGCAAGGACCTGTCGCGCATCAAGAAGATCTCGGCCGCCAACCTGCATCGCAACTGGGTCGTGATCCCGCACGTCACCACGCACGACGAGGCCGACATCACCGATCTCGAGCAGTTCCGCGTGACGATGAACAAGGAGCTCGAGAAGTCTGGCGTCAAGATCAGCATGCTGCCCTTCATGATGAAGGCGGCCGTGGCGACGCTGAAGAAGTTCCCCGAGTTCAACGCCAGCCTGGAGGGCGACAGCCTGGTGCTGAAGAACTACTGGCACATCGGCTTCGCGGCCGACACACCGAACGGCTTGATGGTGCCGGTGATCCGCGATTGCGACAAGAAGACCATTCCCGAGATCACCAAGGAGATGGGCGAGCTCGCCAAGCTCGCACGCGACGGCAAGCTCAAACCCGATCAGATGTCGGGTGGCACCTTCACGATCTCTTCGCTCGGCGGCATCGGCGGCATCTACTTCACGCCCATCATCAACGCGCCCGAGGTCGCGATCATGGGCGTGTGCAAGAGCTACTGGAAGCAGCACTCGAGCGACGGCAAGAGCTGGGCGTCGCGCCTGACCCTGCCGCTGTCGCTGTCGTGGGACCACCGCGTGATCGACGGCGCCGTCGCGGCGCGCTTCAACGTCACGTTCGCCAACCTGCTCGCCGACATGCGTCGGACGATGTTCTGAGGAGGCCCGCAGCATGGCCAATCTTGTGGAAGTGAAGGTCCCCGACATCGGCGACTTCAAGGATGTCGCGGTCATCGAGCTGATGGTCAAGCCGGGCGAGACGATCGCGGTCGACACCGGGCTGATGATGGTCGAGTCCGACAAGGCGTCGATGGAGATTCCGTCCACGCACGCCGGCGTGGTCAAGGAGATCCGGGTCAAGGTCAACGACAAGGTCAGTGAAGGGTCAGTGATCCTGGTCGTCGAAGCGTCGGGTGCTGCAGCTGCTACTCCGACCGCGGCGCCTGCGGCACCCGCGGCAGCACCGACGCCTGCCGCGGCCGCGCCTGCCGCACCCATCCCCAACGCCGCCAAGTACACCGGCAAGGCCGACCTCGAATGCGAGATGCTCGTACTCGGGGCAGGGCCGGGCGGCTACTCGGCCGCGTTCCGCAGCGCCGACCTCGGGATGAAGACCGTGCTGGTCGAGCGCTACGCGACGCTCGGCGGTGTCTGCCTGAACGTCGGCTGCATCCCGTCCAAGGCGCTGCTGCACACCGCCTCGGTGATGGACGAAGTGAAGCACCTGCCCGACCACGGCATCAAGTACGGCGCACCCGAGATCGACATCGACAAGCTGCGCGCGTTCAAGGACGGCGTGATCAAGAAGCTCACCGGCGGCTTGGCCGGGATGGCCAAGGCGCGCAAGGTCGAGGTGGTCACGGGGGTCGGCGCCTTCCTCGATCCGTACCACGTCGAAGTGGTCGCGGCCGATGGCAAGAAGAAGGTCGTGAAGTTCGCGAAGGCCATCATCGCCGCGGGCAGCCAGGCGGTGAACCTGCCGTTCATGCCCGAGGACGATCGCGTCGTCGACTCGACCGGTGCGTTGCTGCTCAAGAGCATTCCGAAGCGCATGCTGGTGATCGGCGGCGGCATCATCGGTCTCGAGATGGCGACGGTCTACT
Source organism: Rhizobacter sp. (assembly GCA_025360945.1). Classification (GTDB taxonomy): domain Bacteria; phylum Pseudomonadota; class Gammaproteobacteria; order Burkholderiales; family Burkholderiaceae_C; genus LMDS01. The sequence goes on from JANYBE010000010.1 coordinate 3,350, forward strand.
CGACGCTGGGCACGCGCATCGACGTGGTCGAGATGCTCGACGGACTGATGCAGGGCGCCGACCGCGATCTGGTCAAGGTCTGGGAAAAGATGAACACCCATCGCTTCGACCACGTGATGCTGAAGACCAAGACCGTCGGCGCCAAGGCCACGCCGGCCGGCATCGAGGTCAGCTTCGAGGGCGTCAAGGCCATGGGGCCGCAGCTCTATGACCTCGTGCTCGTAGCGGTGGGCCGCTCACCGAACGGCAAGAAGATCGGCGCCGAGAAGGCCGGCGTTGCAGTGACCGACCGCGGCTTCATCAATGTCGACCGCCAGATGCGCACCAACGTGCCGCACATCCACGCGATCGGCGATGTGGTCGGTCAGCCGATGCTGGCGCACAAGGCGGTGCACGAGGCGCACGTCGCGGCCGAAGCCGCGCACGGCGAAGCGGCCTTCTTCGACGCGCGCCAGATCCCGTCGGTGGCCTACACCGACCCGGAAGTGGCCTGGGCCGGCAAGACCGAGGAGCAGTGCAAGGCCGAGGGCATCAAGATCGGCAAAGCGGTGTTCCCTTGGGCAGCTTCGGGTCGGGCGATCGCCAACGGGCGCGACGAGGGGTTCACGAAGCTGATCTTTGACGAGGCGACGCACCGCGTGATCGGCGGCGGCATCGTCGGCACGCATGCGGGTGACCTCATCAGCGAAGTCTGCCTCGCGATCGAGATGGGCTGCGAGCCCACCGACATCGGCAAGACGATCCACCCGCACCCGACGCTGGGCGAATCGATCGGCATGGCCGCGGAGGTGTTCGAAGGCCATTGCACCGACCTGCCGCCGCAGAAGAAGAAGTGATCGGCACCGCGGGCGGCGTTGAATCTATGGCATTGAACTTGGCATGCGAGACCACCGGCAGCGGTCCGCCTCTGGTGGTGCTGCATGGTCTGTTCGGGTCGAGCGGAAACTGGCGCGGCATCGCGCGCGCATTGAGTGAGACGCACAGCGTGCATTGCGTCGACCTGCGCAACCACGGCGCGTCGCCGTGGGCCGACTCGATGGCGTATGCCGAAATGGCCGACGATGTCCTGCAGCTCTGCGACCGCCTCGGATTGAAGCAGGTAGCCGTGATGGGCCACAGCATGGGCGGCAAGACCGCAATGACTCTGGCATTGCGGAATTCGCAGAGGATCAGCCGCTTGATCGTCGTCGACATGGCGCCGGTGCCGTACGCCGACACGCTCACCCCGTTTGCGGAGGCGATGCGTAGTGCCGATGTCATCAGTGCGGCGACTCGCACGGAGGTTCAACGGCGCCTGCAGCGGCTGGTCACCGACCGAGCCGTCGTGCCGTTCCTGATGCAGAACTTGGTGACGCTCAACGACCATTTCGACTGGCGCCTGAACCTGTCCGGTATTGGTGCCGCGATGAACGAGCTGAGCTCTTTTCCAAGCGATCTGTTGGGCCTGCGATTCGATGGCCCGACCACCGTGATCGCGGGCGCGCAGTCCGACTATGTCGTGGATCGCGACGGCGCGACGTTTGCGCCGATGTTCGGCGACGTGGAGGTCCACGTGCTCGATGACGCAGGTCACTGGGTTCATGCGGACCAGCCTGCTGCCTTCCTCGCGCAGGTCGGTCACGCACTGGGGCGCAGCGCCACACACGCCAACCCGGCACCTTGCACAACTCGATAGACGACCAGGAGACCGACATGAGCGACAACCTGCGCGAAGCCGCACTCGACTACCACCGCTACCCGACACCGGGCAAGATCTCGGTCACGCCTACCAAGGCGATGGCGACCGCGCGCGACCTCTCGCTGGCTTATTCGCCTGGCGTTGCCGACGCGTGCATGGCGATCGCCGAGGACCCGCTCGAAGCCGGCAATCTGACGGCGCGCAGCAACCTCGTTGCGGTTATCACCAACGGCACTGCGGTGCTCGGCCTGGGCAACATCGGGCCACTTGCGAGCAAGCCAGTGATGGAAGGCAAAGGCTGCCTGTTCAAGAAGTTCGCCGGCATTGATGTGTTCGACATCGAGCTGGCCGAAAACGACCCTGATGCCCTGATCGAGACGATCGCCCGCATGGAGCCGACCTTCGGCGGCATCAACCTCGAGGACATCAAGGCGCCGGAGTGCTTCTACATCGAGACGCGTCTGCGTGAGCGCATGAAGATTCCGGTCTTCCACGATGACCAGCACGGCACCGCGATCGTCGCGGCCGCGGCCATCCTCAACGCGCTCAAGCATGTCGGCAAGAACATCGCGGAGGTCAAGCTGGTCGCATCGGGCGCCGGCGCCGCAGCGCTCGCGTGCCTCGACCTGGCGGTGAGTCTGGGCCTGAAGCGCGAGAACATCCTGGTGACCGACGCGAAGGGCGTCGTCTTTCTCGGCCGCACGGAAGGCATGGACCCGAACAAGTCACGCTATGCGCGCGACACCAGCGCCCGCACGCTGGCGGAGGTGATGCCCGGCGCCGACGTATTCCTCGGCTTGTCGGCCGGCGGAGTGCTGAAGCCTGAGATGGTCAAGGCGATGGCGCGCGACCCGATCATTCTCGCGATGGCCCGATCCCCGAAATCATGCCGGAGGACGCGCTGGCCGTGCGGCCCGACGCGATCATGGGAACGGGCCGGTCGGACTACCCGAATCAGGTCAACAACGTCCTGTGCTTCCCATTCATCTTCCGCGGGGCGCTCGACGTCGGCGCCACCGCGATCAACGAAGCAATGAAGCTCGCCGCTGTGATGGCGATCGCAGAACTGACGCACGCCGAGATTCCGGAAGTCGTCGCCCAGGCCTATGGCGCCGCGGGCCTGCGCTTCGGGCGTGACTATTTGATCCCGAAGCCCTTCGACCCGCGCTTGATCGAGGTTGTCGCCCCTGCTGTCGCTCAGGCGGCCATGGATAGCAAGGTCGCGAACAAGCCGATCGCCGACATGACGGCGTATCGCCAGCGCCTGTCGCAATTCGTCTACCAGTCGGGCAGCAGCATGCAGCCGATGTTTGCGGCGGCGAAAGGCTCGAGCAAGCGCGTCGTCTACGCCGAGGGCGAAGACGAGCGCGTATTGCGCGCCGTGCAGGTGGTGGTTGAC
>JANYBE010000411.1 GCA_025360945.1 Rhizobacter sp.
TTCGCCTCGCGCAGATGCTGCAAACCGCGATGCAAACCAGCCGCCGCGAGGGCTCGCTGCTGACCGTGTGCTACCTCGACCTCGACCACTTCAAGCCGGTCAACGACCGCTTCGGCCACGAGGCAGGCGATCGGCTGCTGGTCGAGCTCGCGAACCGCATGCGGCGCTCGCTGCGCTCGTGGGCCGGCGGCGACGACGTGGTCGCGCGCATCGGCGGCGACGAGTTCGTGCTGTTGCTGCGCACCGCCACACTCGAAGAGAGCCGCCATGCGGTCGAGCGCGTGCTGAGTCAAGTCTGCCAGCCGTACGCGCTGGGCGTCGACGCCGGCCAGGTCATGGTCACAGCGAGCATAGGCGCGACCGTGTTCCCGCTCGATGGCGCCGACGCCGAGACGCTGCTGCGCCACGCAGACCACGCGATGTACGGCGCCAAGCAGGCCGGACGAAACGGTTACCTGTTCTTCGACGCCGAGCACGACCGCCGCGCCGAGGCGCGTTTCGTCGCGCTCGGCCGCGTCCAGGAGGCGCTTGATGCGAACGAGTTCCGCCTCTTCTTCCAGCCAAAGGTCGACATGCGCAGCGGCAAGGTGCTCGGCGTCGAGGCGCTGCTGCGCTGGAAGCACCCGGAGCAGGGCGTGATCCCGCCGGCGCAGTTCCTGCCGCTGGTCGAGAACACCGGTCTGTCGATCGGCGTCGGCAACTGGGTGCTGCAACACGGCATCGAGCAGCTCGCGCACTGGCTGCGCATGGGGCTGGACATCACGGTCAGCATCAATGTCTCGGCGCGCCATCTGCAAGAGCCGCTGTTCGCGCAGCACCTCGCGGGCCTGCTGTCGCGCCAACAGGAGCCGGTCGCGCACAGGCTCATCATCGAGGTGCTCGAGACTGCGGCGCTTGCCGACGTCGACTACACCTGCGAGCTGATGGAAGAGTGTCGTGCGCTGGGCGTACGCTTCGCGCTCGACGACTTTGGCACCGGCTACTCGACCTTCACCTACCTGAAGCGGCTGCCCATTGACATGCTCAAGATCGACCGCTCATTCGTCATCAACATGCTCGGTGACCGTCAGGATCTGGCCATCGTCGAGGGCGTCATCGGTCTGTCGCAGACCTTCGGTTGCGCGGTCGTGGCCGAAGGCGTCGAGACACCGGCGCAGGCGCAACGTCTGATCGAAATCGGTTGCCACGTCGGACAGGGCAACGGCATCGCCGCGGCGATGCCGGCCGACGAGGTGCCTGACTGGGTGCGCAACTACAAGGGCATGACCACGCCGGTGGAGCTGTTCGCCGGTTGAGTCGTCCAATCGCGCCGCGGCGCGTCACTCGTCCTTGTTGAACCCGAGATCGACGATGCCCTGCTGCGGTTTGCGCACCGGTGCGAAACGCCACTGCGCGACGGCTTCCAGTGCCGATGAATTTAGGCGTGCGTTGCTGCTGGCAACCACGGCCGCCTGTGCCACGCTGCCGTCGGGCAACACGGTGAACTTGACCTGCACCTGGCCGCTTCGCAGCGTGCGCAGCAGACTGGTGGGGAACTTCGGTTCGGTCTGCGACAGCGGCGTCAACAACTCCGTGGTATCGGGTTCGTGAGCGGCGGCGAGCGGTATGGCCGCCGCCGCGTCCGCGCTGGCGGCCTTGCCCGACGCGCTCTCGTCGGACGCGGCCACCGGTGCCGCGTCGGGCACGGTGACGGTGCTTGGCGGCGGCGCGGAGCGCCCCGCCGCGGTGGTTGTGGCTACGGTGCTCGCGCTCATCTCGGCGCCCGCTTCAGGGGTTCGCACGGGCAGCTTCACGCGCGTGGCGACAGCGGCGGCGGGCTTGTCGTCCTTGGCCGCTACCGGTTTGCGCGGCTTGTCGGAGTGGATCATGATCCAGCGAAATACCTGATCGCCTTCGCGCTTCGCACGCTCCTCTGGCGTCAGAGCGGTCGCCGGTGCCGAGGCTGCCGACGCGCCGGGCGCAGTCGTCTGGGCGCTCGCGAAAGTCGTAGGCCAGATGCCTGCCACGGTGATGCAAAGCTTGCACAGGGTGGCGGGCACACAAGCCCGCAGGCGATCCAGAAGCATCGAGGTCTCTCCGAACGTTCTCGTGATCACGAACGGGCCAGAAAGCGTTGCACGACTACGATCGGCCGTCGCGCCGTCTTGCCTGACCCCGGGTGGACAGCCCTCGGCGGGTAGCCTCGAGCGCGTCGCAGTCTAGCGGCTGGGTCAGCTTCGGATGGCGCCCCGTTAGACTGAGCACGTGATCCCGCCTACATTTATTCACGATTTGCTCACCCGCGTCGACATCGCCGACATCGTCGGCCGTCATGTGCAGCTCAAGAAGGGCGGCGCGAACCTCAGCGGTCTGTGCCCGTTCCATGCCGAGAAGTCACCGAGCTTCACCGTCAGCCCGAGCAAACAGTTCTATCACTGCTTCGGTTGCGGCGCGAACGGCGATGCGATCCGCTTCATGACCGAGTACAGCGGCATGAGCTTCATCGACGCGGTGAAAGATCTTGCGCAGCAGGTCGGCATGACAGTGCCGGACGACGACGTGTCGCCGGCCGAGCGCGAGCAAGCCGCAGCGCAGAAGCAACGCCGTGCGACGCTGACCGACGTGCTCGCCAAGGCCGCTGAAGGCTACCGCAAGCAGCTCAAAGCCAGCCCGCGCGCGATCGACTACCTGAAGGGACGCGGCCTGAGCGGCGAAATCGCGGCACAGTTCGGCCTCGGCTACTCGCCGGACGGCTGGCGCAACCTGGCGAGCATCTTCCCGAGCTACGACGATCCGCTGCTCGAGGAGAGCGGCCTCGTGATCGCGAAGGACGACGACCGCGACGGTGACGGTGACGCAAAGCGCTACGACCGCTTTCGCGACCGCATCATGTTCCCGATCCGTTCGGTGCAAGGCGACGTGATCGGTTTCGGTGCGCGCGTGCTCGATCGCGGCGAGCCCAAGTACCTCAACTCGCCTGAGACGCCGGTGTTCAGCAAGGGCCGCGAGTTGTACGGCCTGTTCGAAGGCCGCGCTGCGATGCGCCAGCGCGGCCATGCGCTGGTCGTCGAAGGCTACATGGACGTGGTCGCGCTCGCGCAGTCAGGCTTAGCCAACGCTGTGGCCACGCTCGGCACGGCCTGCACCGCGGATCATTTGCAAAAGCTGTTCCGCTTCACCGACTCGGTCGTGTTCAGCTTCGATGGCGACAAGGCCGGGCGACGCGCCGCGGCTCGCGCGCTCGAAGCCAGCCTGCCGCACGCAAGCGACACGCGCACGATCCGCTTCCTGTTCCTGCCGCCCGAGCATGACCCGGATTCGTATGTTCGCGAACACGGCGCGGCCGCGTTCGAGAACTTCATCGCGCAGGCCGTGCCGCTGTCGCGCCAGCTCATCGAAGCGGCCAGTGTCGATTGCGATCTGAGCGCAGCCGAGGGCCGTGCCCACATGCTCGCGAACGCGCGGCCGCTGTGGAGCGCACTACCCGAGGGCGCGCTGAAGCGCCAGTTGCTGGTCGAGCTGGCGGCCACCGGACGAGACAATGTCGATCAGCTGCTGCGCCAATGGGGTCATGTTTGGGCCCGCCCCGCTGCCCGCGACGCGGCGCTGGCCCGCGCCGCGCCGCGCCGCGCAGGGCACGTCAGCAAGGGCGCTGCGAACCTGCTCGACCGCGCAATCTGGCTGCTGTTGCACCGTTGCGAGGCCTGGGCAGCATTGGACGGCGAAGCGCACGACATCCTCGCGGGGCAAGCGGCGCCGTACGACCTGTTGTTCAGCGCGATCGAGCGCTCGCTGCACGAGCACGGTGCGATGGCCAAGGCAGCCTTGCTCGGCGAGTTGCGCGAGCGCGCGCACGAGATCGATGGCGGTGCGGCTGTGCTTACGCGCATCGCTGCATTCCATGATCCAGAGCCCGCCGCCGATCTAGTCGGCGAGCTCGCACTCGTCATCGCCAAGCTGCGCCTTCAGGCGGTAGACGATGAGCTCAAGCAGCTGTTCGAATCGGGCGTGCAATCGGCCGACGCCCAGGCCCGCAGCCGCGAATTGCTGGAAGCACGAAAACGCCTCAAGGTATAATCTTTGGTTGACAAACGCGGCAAGTGTGACAGCAGCACCTCCGGGCCCGGCCACCCTATTGATCCAGGGTCTCCACAGATGAGTTTCAGGCCATCCTCTCCCGCAAGGGCTGCACTCCAAATGTTCACCCGAACTTGCCCGCACCGGCGCACCTCCGATGGTCTGTCCACCTCGGCGAGCGTCGGCATCGCGCCGCTTGAGCGCTGTTCAGCTTGCACACTGCCGGCGAGACAGAGGCCGGCCCCGACCACCCGAGGATTTGCATGACCGCGAAGAAAAGCGCCCCCGCCCCTGCCCCGGAACCGAAGACCGCAAAGGCAGCCACGACCGCCAAGGCCGCGAAGGTCGACAGCACGACCAAGAAGACCGCGAAGCCGGCTGCCAAGACGGCGCCGAAGACCACTGCCAAGGCAGTCGAGCTGGCCGCCAAGGGCAAACCGGGACGCAAGCCCAAGGTCGATGAGAAGGCGAAGAAGTCGGAAAGCAAATCGGACGACGGCGACGTCGATCTGTCCGACCTCGAAGCCGATCTGGAGGGCGAACCCGAAGTCGAGGGTGCGGCCGACGAGAGCAAGGTCAAGGCCAAGCCGCTGCGCATGAAGGTATCGCGTGCCAAGGAGCGCGCGCTAATGCGCGAGTTCGGCCTGGAGGAGACGGCACTTACCGAATAAGAGGCCGCCAATCTCCGCCAGGAGCTGAAGACGCTCATCAAGATGGGCAAGACGCGCGGCTTCCTGACGCACCAGGAAATCAACGATCATCTGCCCGAAAAGCTGGTAAACGATGAAATCCTCGAGGCCATCGTCTCGATGCTCAATGACATGGGCATTGCGGTCTACGAGCAGGCGCCCGACGCGGCCACGCTGCTGATCGCAGGCGGCGGCACGACCACTGCGACCGAAGAAGAAGCCGAAGAAGCCGCCGAAGCGGCGCTGTCGACTGTGGACTCCGAGTTCGGCCGCACGACCGACCCGGTGCGCATGTACATGCGCGAGATGGGCACCGTCGAGCTGCTGACGCGCGAGGGCGAAATCGAGATCGCCAAACGCATCGAAGGCGGCCTGCAGGCGATGATGTACGCGATTAGCGCCTCGCCGACGACGATCGCCGAGATTCTGAGCTACGCCGAGCGCATCGGCTCGGGCGACATGAAGATCTCCGAGGCCGTCGATGGCTTTGTCTCGGAAGACGAGGCCGACGACTACGTGGCCGAGGAAGACGTCGACTTCTTCGACGAAGAAGACGACGACGACGGTCAGGGCGGCAGCAAGGCGCTGACCAAGAAGCTCGAAGAGCTGAAGGTTTCGGCGCTCGTCAAGTTCGAGGCGCTGCGCATCAACTTCGACAAGATGCGCAAGGCCTTCGAGAAGGACGGCTACCAATCGCCGTCGTACAACAAGGCGCAGCAAGCGATCAGCGCCGAGCTGATGACGATCCGCTTCACGGTCAAGACGATCGAGAAGCTGTGCGGCATCTTGAGGTCACAAGTGGACGACGTTCGCCGTTACGAACGCGAGCTGCGCAAGATCATGGTCGACAAGTGCGGCATGCCGCAGGAGTACTTCGTCAAGCACTTCCCGCCCAACATCCTGAACCTGAAGTGGGCCGAGAAGGAAGCGGCCGCGGGCAAGGCCTACAGCGTCGTGCTGGCGCGCAACCTGCCGCCGGTACAGGAGCTGCAGAAGAAGCTGACCGACCAGCAGGCCAAGGCCGTCGTACCGCTGGAAGACCTCAAGCGCATCAACAAGCGCATGAACGAGGGCGAGAAAGCCTCGCGCGACGCCAAGAAGGAAATGATCGAGGCCACCCTGCGCCTCGTGATCTCGATCGCGAAGAAGTACACCAACCGCGGCCTGCAATTCCTCGATCTGATCCAGGAAGGCAACATCGG
>JANYBE010000028.1 GCA_025360945.1 Rhizobacter sp.
GACGAGCGCAAGGCCGCGATGGTCAGCAACCTGCTTGTCGTGCTGTGCTCGGATCACGATGCGACGCCGGTGGTAAACGCGGGCACGCTATACAACTGACGCCTGCCCCGGCCATGGCCAGCCCCGACAAGAAGTCGTTCCTGTTGCGCATCGACCCGACGCTATGGGCTGAGATCGAGCGCCTCGCGGCGGCGGAACTGCGCAGCGCGAATGCACAGGTGGAGTACTTGCTGCGGGACGCCTTGCGGGTGCGCTCCGGCAAGGGCGCGGCCGCGCAGAGCCGGTTCGCGCCACGCAAGCCGGCGCGCTGAGAAATTGTTCGTCACGACGCTGAGTCCGTTCGGCAATCAAACTGGGGCTGGCCGCGCGTGTACAGAGCCCCAAGTTCTACCACGGCGTCAGGCGATGGCCAGCCCATGGAAGGCCGATTGTGGGAGTCTGATGCGGGAGGGCCGGCGACCATCGCCACTATCTGAGAGCTCACCGCGCGCACGAACAAATCGGATTGCGAGTCGCAACCGCTTCAGCTGCGTTCGATGCGGGCGTAGGCCGAGTGCGCGTGGATCGACTCGAAGTTCTCGACATCGACACTGTAACGCCCGATGCGCGCATCGGCGTTTAGACGCAGCGCCACGTCGCGCACCATGCCCTCGACGAACTTGGGGTTCTCGTAGGCACGTTCAGTGATCCACTTCTCGTCGGCGCGCTTGAGCATCGGCCAGATCTCGCTCGAGGCGGAGTCCTCGGCGAAACGCACGAGTTCGGCCCAGTCGATGTCGGCGAGCAGCTCGGCGCGGATCGTTACGTGCGAGCGCTGGTTGTGCGCCCCATAGTCGGAAATTTCCTTCGAGCACGGACACAGCGACTTGACCGGTACGACTACTTCGGCCCAGATGGTCTCGACGCCGCCCCGCGCCTCGGCGATCCAGCGACCTTGGTATTCGAGCAGACTTTGCACGCCGGTGACCGGTGCGCGCTTGCGCAGGAAGAACGGGAACTCGGCGTCGACGCGGCCCTCGGTCGCGTGCAGCTTGGCCAGCATCACGTTCAGCTCGGCACGCAACGCGCTCGCATCGAGCGGCTTGTCGAGTGCGTCTAGCCACGCGACGAAGCGCGACATGTGCGTGCCCTTTTGTTCGGCCGGCAGCGCCACGTCGAGCGCCCACATGGCCACGGTCGGCGAGACGACATTGGCGATGCGCAATAGCAGCGGATAGCGCACGCTCTTCACGCCGACGCGCTGGATCGCCAAGTGGCGTTCGTCACGCGCGCTTTGCGTGTCGGGAATGTGCAGCGCATCTTTCAAGTTGGTCATGTGATTCATCTTGTCACCAATGCGAAGCATGCCAGCAAATTGCCGGCCGTGCGGACGCACGGTTTTGAAGCCCGCGTTCGAGCCGATTGACTGATTCGCTGCAGCCGCTCGAACCAATCAACCTGTCAGCGCCGTGCGCACCAGTGCGGGCTTGGAGCCGAAGCGCTTCAGAATGACTTGCTCGATACCGGTGGCGTCGAGCCCGCACATCGCGAGCAGCTTGGCCGGGTCGCCGTGCTCGATGAATTCATCCGGCAGGCCCAGCACCAGCACCGGCGTCAGTATGCCGGCCGCCGCGAGCGCCTCTTGCACGGCACTGCCGGCGCCGCCCATCGTGCAACCCTCCTCCACAGTGACGATGGCGTCATGGGTGCGCGCCAGTTCGGCCACCAGCGCGACGTCGAGCGGCTTGACGAAACGCATGTTCGCAACCGTCGCGTCGAGTTTGTCGGCCGCGGCCAGCGCCGGGTACAGCAGTGTGCCGAACGCGAGGATCGCGACGCGCGGGCCACCCTGGCCCATCGCACGCGCAATCTGGCGACGGATCTCGCCCTTGCCGAACGGCAGCTCGGTCAACTCGCTTTGCGTCGCGACGCCGGCGCCGGCACCACGCGGGTAGCGCACCGCGCTCGGGCCGTTCTGGCGGAACGCGGTCGTCAGTGCCTGGCGGCATTCGGCTTCGTCGGCCGGCGTCAGCACGCTCATGTTCGGGATGCAGCGCAGGTACGCGATGTCGTACGCGCCTGCGTGCGTCGCGCCGTCGGCACCGACGAGGCCGGCGCGATCGATGGCGAACACGACCGGCAGATTCTGGATCGCAACGTCGTGGATCAGCTGGTCATAGGCGCGCTGCAGGAAGGTGGAGTAGATCGCGACGACTGGCTTGAGCCCTTCGCACGCCAGCCCCGCGGCGAAGGTGACGGCGTGCTGCTCGGCGATTCCGACATCGTGGTAGCGCTTCGGGAAGCGCTTCTCGAACTCGACCAGTCCCGAGCCTTCGCGCATCGCCGGCGTGATTCCGACAAGCCGCTCGTCCGCCGCAGCCATGTCGCACAGCCATTCGCCGAAGACCTGCGTGAAGGTCTGCTTTGGTGGCGTGGCCGGCTTGACCAGCCCCACGGCCGGGTCGAACTTGCCGGGACCGTGGTAGTTCACCGGATCGGCCTCGGCGAGCTTGTAGCCGTAGCCCTTCTTAGTCACCACGTGCAAGAACTGCGGGCCCTTGAGATTGCGCAGGTTCTCGAGCGTGGGGATCAGCGAATCGAGGTCATGACCATCGATCGGGCCGACATAGTTGAAGCCGAACTCCTCGAAGATCGTGCCGGGCACGACCATCCCCTTGGCGTGTTCCTCGAAGCGCTTCGCGAGCTCGAACAGCGGCGGCGCATTCTTCAGCACCGACTTTGCGGTGTCGCGGGCGGTCGCGTAAAAACGGCCGCTCATCAGCCGCGCCAGATGGCGGTTCAGCGCGCCCACCGGCGGCGAGATCGACATGTCGTTGTCGTTGAGCACGACCAGCATGTTGGCGTGCGAGACGCCGCCGTTGTTCAGCGCCTCGAAGGCCATGCCGGCGCTCATCGCGCCGTCGCCGATGATCGCCACGGCCTTGCGGTCCTCACCCTTGAGCCGCGCGGCCACGGCCATGCCCAGCGCGGCCGAGATTGAGGTCGACGAATGCGCGGTGCCGAAGGTGTCGTACTCGCTCTCGTCACGGCGCGGGAAACCCGACACACCGCCGATCTGGCGCAGCGTGCCCATGCGCTGGCGCCGGCCGGTAAGGATCTTGTGCGGGTAGGTCTGGTGACCCACGTCCCAAACGAGGCGGTCGTAAGGCGTGTTGAAGACATGGTGCAGCGCGATCGTCAGCTCGACCGTACCGAGGTTGGACGACAGGTGCCCGCCGGTCTGCGACACGCTTTGCACCACATAGTCGCGCAACTCGGCGGCGAGCTGCTTGAGCTCGACGCGAGAAAGGCGCCGCAGGTCGGCCGGGCTGGCGATGGTTTCGAGCAGAGTGTGCATCATGCGGGTTCAGCTCTCGCGGTCCACGACCTTGTCGGCGAGCAGGCTCAGCCATGCGGCATCGCGCAGCCCGCTGCGCGCCAGCGCTGCTTGCGCCTTGTCGCGCAACTCGTTGGCGTGGCGGCGGGCAGCGTCGAGGCCGAGCACCGTCACGTAGGTCGGTTTATTGTTGTCCAAATCCTTGCCTGCGGTCTTGCCGAGCGTGCTCGAAGCCTGGGTCACATCGAGGATGTCGTCGACGACCTGGAATGCCAGGCCGAGCGCATCGCCATAGTCGGCCAGCGCGGCCCATTGCGCCGCCGTGGCATCGCCACACGCCGCGCCCATCAGCACGCTGGCTTGCAGCAGCGCGCCCGTCTTGCGGTGGTGCATGTCGCGCAACGCGTGTTCGCCAAGCGGCTGGCCGATGCTGGCCAGATCTATCGCCTGCCCGCCGGCCATGCCGGCATGGCCCGCCGAACGCGCGAGCAGCGAGCACAGGCGCGCTTGCAGCACCGGCGCCATGCCGCGATCGGGGGTGAGCACTTCGAAGGCCAGCGCCTGCATCGCGTCGCCAGCCAGCATCGCCTGGGCTTCGCCGAACTGCACATGCACGGTGGGTTTGCCACGCCGCAGCACGTCGTTGTCCATGCAGGGCATGTCGTCGTGGACCAACGAGTAGGCGTGGATCAATTCGACCGCGCAGGCCGCACGCATCGCGGCGTCACGCTCGCCGTGCACCGCCTGCGAAGCGGCGAGCACGAGCAGCGGACGCACGCGCTTGCCCCCATCGAGTACGCCATAGCGCATCGCCTGGCCGAGTCCGGCGGGTGCGTCAGCCGGCACCCAGGCCTGCAACGCCCCTTCGACGGCGTCGACTTCGGCCCGTGCCCAGACTTCGAATTCAGCCAGTTTCATGCTTGCGGGGCGAGGGGTTTGAGCTGCCCATCTTCCAGAACCTTGACCTGTTGTTCCACCGCTTCGAGCCGGGTACGGCAAAAAGTCAGCAACTCGGCCCCGCGCTTGTAGCTTTCGAGCAAACGATCGAGCGGCAACTGGCCCGCCTCCATTGCGGCCACGAGACGATCAAGCTCGCCCAGCGCATCTTCGTAGCTGAGGTTGATTGCCGCGGCGGAAGCTGTCGTTTGGGTCTTTGCCATTGCCTGATCGGGAAACCTTTGATTGTAGTCAATCGGGTGTACCCGAACATCCCAAGGATCGGCGATGTTGTGACCAGGCTTGACAGCGCACGCAGCCTTGCCACGACCGTCGCGCGACGCAGGCCCCCGGCTACAATCCGCGGCCTGCCAAGCCGGCAGCCCGACACAGACCTGAACCCGAGTGCCGCGGCCCTTCGCGTAGGTTCTGCCGACCACTGGAGATTCGCTGGGATCATGTCCGACCTGAGTGTCACCCTGGCCGCACTCGAGCGCAGCCGCTCGCAACTCTCAGTCAGCGATTATTTCGACGCCGAGCTGTTCCGGCGTGAAGTGGCGCACCTCTTCGCCAACAGCCCGCGCTACCTCGGCCACGAGCTTGCCGTGCCCGAGCCCGGCGACTACTACGCGCTGCCGCAAGAGGGCGAAGGCCGCGCGCTGGTGCGCACGCCCCAGGGTGTGGAGTTGATCTCGAACGTCTGCCGCCACCGCCAGGCGCTGATGCTGCGCGGGCGTGGCAACGTCCGCGCCAACGGTGGCAGCCACATCGTGTGCCCGCTGCACCGCTGGACCTACAACCTGCAAGGCCAGCTGATCGGCGCGCCGCACTTTGCCGACGATCCGTGCCTGAACCTGAACAATTACCCGGTGCAGACCTGGAACGGCATGGTTTTCGAAGACAACGGCCGCAGCGTCGCGAGCGATCTCGCCAGGCTCGGGCCGCTGCAGGATTTCGACTTCAGCGGCTATGTGCTCGACCATGTGCAGCTTCACGAGTGCGACTACAACTGGAAGAGCTTTATCGAGGTCTACCTCGAGGACTACCACGTCGGCCCGTTCCACCCCGGCCTCGGGCAATTCGTGACCTGCGACGAGTTGCGCTGGGAGTTCGGCGAACACCATTCGGTGCAGACGGTGGGCACGAAGAACGAACTCGCCCGCCCGGGAACGCCGGCCTACCGCAAGTGGCACGACGCGGTGCTCAAGTACCGCAACGGTGTGATGCCCAAGCACGGCGCGATCTGGCTGACCTACTACCCGACCGTGATGGTCGAGTGGTACCCGCACGTGCTGGTGGTCTCGACGCTGTACCCCAAAGGCCCGCAGAAGACGCTCAACGTCGTCGAGTTCTACTACCCTGAAGACATCGCGGCCTTCGAGCGCGAGTTCGTCGAGGCCGAGCAGGCCGCGTACTGGGAAACCTGCGCCGAGGACGACGAGATCGCCCTGCGCATGGACGCTGGCCGGCGCGCGCTGATGGAACGCGGCGACGACGAGATCGGCCCGTACCAGAGCCCGATGGAAGACGGCATGCAACAGTTTCACGAGTGGTATCGCCGCGCGATGGGAGACCAGCTCTGAACAACAGTCGTTGGCTGTCGGCTTCGTGGCTGATGGTGCTCGCGTCGTTCCTGTTCGCCACGATGGGCGTGTGCGTGAAGCTCGCGTCGGCCGACTATGCGCCCGGCGAGATCATGTTCTACCGCGGCGTCACCGGTGCGGTGGTGATCTGGATGCTGGCGCGTTCACGCGGCATGTCGTTGCGGACCAGCGTGCCGATGACGCACTTCTGGCGCAGCCTGTCGGGCGTGATCGCGATGTTCCTGTGGTTCTACGCGCTGGGCAACCTGCCGGTGGCCACCGCGATGACGCTGAACTACATGTCTTCGGTGTGGATGGCGCTGTTCCTGATCGGCGGCGCGGCGATGCTCGGCAGCGCGCGCGTCGACGGGCGGCTGGTCGCCACCGTGCTGCTCGGTTTCGGCGGCGTTGCGGCGATCCTGCGCCCCACAATCGAGCACGACCAGCTCTGGCACGGGCTGATCGGCTTGCTGTCCGGCGTGATCTCGGCCACCGCGTACCTGCAGGTCGCGGCGTTGGCTCGCGCTGGTGAGCCGGAGGTGCGCATCGTCTTTTACTTCTCGATCGGCGGCGCCGTGTTCGGTGCACTCACGACGCTGTGGAGTGGCGTGCACGGCCACACGCTCAAGGGCGCAGCGCTGCTGCTCGCGGTCGGGCTGCTCGCCACCGTCGCGCAGCTGATGATGACGCGCGCCTACAGCACCGGCCGCACGCTGGTGAACGCCAGCCTGCAATACCTCGGCATCGCCTTTTCGTTCGGCTACGGCGTGCTGCTGTTCAACGACAGGGTGACCTGGATGGCGGTGGGCGGCATGCTACTGATCGTCTGTGCCGGCCTGTCCGCCACGCTGCTGCGCAGCCGCGCCGCGCCACCCGACACGGCCAACGCGCCGCTGGAGACCTGACCATGGCTTTCACGACACTCATTACCGCCGACCAGCTGCGCGCCGCCGGTGCCGGCCCCGTCATCATCGACGCCAGCTTCGATCTGGCCGACACAAGCGCCGGCGAGGCGAGCTGGCGCGAAGGCCATGTGCCCGGCTCGCTCTACCTGCACCTGGATCGCGACCTGTGCGGTCCGAAGACCGGCCGCAATGGCCGCCATCCACTACCCGAGCGCGCCGCGTTCGCCGCCACGCTCGGGCGCTGCGGCATCACGCCACGCACCCAGGTCGTCACGCTGGACCGCCAGGGCGGCATGTACGCGGCGCGCCTGTGGTGGATGCTGCGCTGGATGGGCCACGCCGAGGTTGCCGTGCTCGACGGCGGTGTCGCCGCGTGGACGGCCGCAGGCGGTGCGCTCACGGCCGCGCCCGCAGCCGCTGTCACTACGGCGGCGAATTACCCTGAACGGGCTTCCTTGGCGCGCACCGTCACCGCTGAGGCGCTCCTTGCTCGACTCGGCCGTGCGCCTTTGCTCGACGCCCGTGCTGGCGAACGCTTTCGCGGTGAAGTCGAGCCGCTCGACAACGCGGCCGGCCACATCCCCGGCGCGCTGAATCGCTTCTTCAACGACAACCTCGACCCAGTCACCGGCCGCTTCAAGACCCCGGCGCAGCTGCGCGTCGAGTTCGCGCCACTGATCGGCGCGCAAGGCGCGGTCAGCGTCGTGCACCAATGCGGCTCCGGCGTCACCGCCTGCCACAACCTGCTGGCGATGGAGCACGCCGGCCTCGCCGGCTCGCTGCTCTACCCGGGCTCGTGGAGCGAGTGGTCGGCAGACCCTTCACGGCCGGTCGCGCAAGGTGCATGATGAATGTCCGGAATGACTGGAGCGGACCATGTTCAAACGAATTCTTGTCCCAACCGATGGCTCCGACATCACCGCCAAGGCGATAGACACCGCAATCGCGCTGGCCAAGTCGGTGAACGCACAGCTCTACACCATCAGCGCGAAAGAGCCGTTTCCGTACAGCGCGATCTCCGAGATGCAGCCCACGCCGCCACAGGAATTCTTCGACGCACAGGAGCGCATCGCGAGCCAACGGGTGCAGGCCGTCGTCAAGCTGTGCGAGGCGGCGGGCGTGCCTTGCCAGGCCCACACGGTCGAAGCGCTTCACCCCTGGGAGGCGATCATAGACCACGCCAAGCGCATGGAGTGCGACCTGCTCGTGATGGCCTCGCACGGCCGACGTGGCGTCTCTGCGCTGCTGTTGGGCAGCGAGACGCAGAAGGTCCTGACGCACACCAAGGTCCCGGTGCTCGTGGTGCGCTGAGCGCGGCCCCAGTCAGGCCACGCCGTTGGCCTTGAACCACCCAAGGCAGCGCTTCCACCCATCCTCTGTAGCTTCACGCTGGTAGCTCGGCCGGTAGTCGGCGTGGAAGGCATGCCCCGCGCCGGGATAGACGACGAACGCCGACTTCTTGGCCGCCGGGTTCGTCGATGCGGCGAGCGCCGCCTTCATCGCATCGACTGCGAACGGTGCAATGCCGGTGTCCTCCGCGCCGTACAGGCCCAGCACCGGGGCGTTGAGCTGGCCGACACGATCGACCGGGTTGGTCGGCTTCAGGGTCGACGCCTGGCCCAGCATCTGTCCATACCAGGCGACACCGGCCTTTACCGCCACGCTGTGCGCGGTGTAGAGCCTGGTGATGCGGCCGCCCCAGCAAAAGCCGGTGATCGCGAGTCGCGCGGCGTCGCCACCGTTCGCATTAGCCCACGCGACGCAAGAATCGAGGTTGCCCATCACCTGCGCATCCGCCACCTTGGCAACGACCTCGGCGATCAGCTTGCCGATCTCGCCGTACGACTGCGCATCGCCCTGGCGCACGAACAGCTCGGGCGCGATCGCGAGGTAGCCGAGCTTGGCGAAGCGCCGCGCCACGTCGGCGATGTGCTCGTGCACGCCGAAGATCTCGGAGACCACGAGCACGACCGGCAACTTGTCCGCCGCAGACTTGCCGGCGGGCATCGCGCGGTACCCCGCCAGCTTGAAGTCGCCGGACATAATCGTGACT
>JANYBE010000040.1 GCA_025360945.1 Rhizobacter sp.
GATTTGCTGATAGCTCATGCCGTCGACTCGATGAGCGAGAAATATATCCCTGGTCTTGGAGTTTAGGCGGCTCAGGCATTTGCTCAAATGGGTGATTCGCTCCCGGGCCAACAGCGTCGCTTCGATTCCCGGCGTGGCGTCGACGACAGCTTCATCCAGCAACACCTGTTCGCCCCGGCTGCTGTTGATTCGGTACGAGTCGATCGAGAGATTCAACGCTGCGCGCCTCAGAAATGCCTCGGGCTCGATCACGGTTTGATTGCGCTCATAGCAGGCGAGGCGAACCCATGCCTCTTGCACCAGATCGTCGGCGTCATGTTCCGTGCGGCCGCGGCGCATGAGCGCAGCCCTGACGCGGGAGAAGGCAGCTTGCCAGTTCTTGACCATTGCAGGGCGATGACGCAACCAACGCTTAGACTAAAAGCCCGATGCTAGGTCTGTCGGCCCCGTCGTGGCCCGCCAGGCTTCCAGGGGCGTCCCCACTTTTAACGAGGCCCGGCGCGAAGGTTCTGCAATCGCAAAGCCGAACGAAGACGACGAAGATTCCTTGCTCAGGGCGCCACGACTATCGCGACATCGAACCGACGCGGCGTCAGCCACCTGCCTCTAGAAGGGGCGTACCAATATCTGCGCCTGGAGCACGCAGCCCGCGAGGCTCGAACTCAAGGCGGCGACGCCGGGCAGGCGTTGTCGACCGTCATCACGGGCGAGTTCTGCCCCGGCCCGAGCAGGTGCAGCCCCACTAGCCAGTCGAGCAGATACGGCTGCTGCTGGGTCGAACCTGGCTCGGGCTCGGCGAAGAAGAAGCCGTTGTGGTGGTTGACGATGCGCGGCGGCGCGCGCACCACCCAGACCGGCGCATAGGGATCGGGCTTCCACTCCGCTGACGGGCTGGGCGTGAGCGACGCCACCGCGCGCTTGTTCAGCCCTTCGCCGATCACGCACAGGCGGTGCGTCTGGTAGCGCTGCGCGAAGCCGATCGCGTGCGTGTTCGCGTCGCGTTCGCGAGAGACGTTGTCTGCGCTGTCGATCTCGCGCGGGTAGGCCTCCAGCACCGTGAGAACCTTGCGCGAGGCGTGGAAGATCGAGCCGGTCGCGCCGTCGTTGTCCGCGGTGACGACAACAACCTTGGGTCGATCCTCCGGGTACGGGCAGCCATTCGGCCGCATCAGCGCGTGCAGCGATTCGAAGCGTGTCGCCTCGAACGCCGGGTTGACAAGGATCAGCATGTCGGGGAAGACTGGTGCCGTCCTGTCCTTGTCGATCGCCACGTTCTCGTCTTTCGCCAAGCGCACACCGTTCTGCATCTGCACGGCAGGCGGGCGGTAGACGGTGGGTCGGCAGCCCTGCTCGCGTTCGGGCTTGGTCAGCGTCAGTTCATTGAGCACTGCCGGCGACAGCCCATGGAACGCGATCAGCCCACCGAAACTGTGGCCGATCACGACCGTGCGCATCCGGTCCGTACGCATCAGGCCACCGGCCGGATCGGATTTTTGCGATTCGCCGATCTGGAGCTTTCGGAGCTGCGCGAAAAGCTCACGAATGTCGCCCTTGGCCACGCGCTCGGCGGCGTTGCGGCGATCCAGAACCGTGGTCACATTGAGGCCATTGACATCGATCGACTCGCCGCGCCAGCCGGCGTAGATGCCGACGATGCGGCGCGGATGCATCGTTGAGTTCTTCGCAGCCTCGGCGGCGTAGCGATCGTTCGCGACCTTCAGCATCGCGCGGAACTCGCGCACGTTGCAGTCGGTGTCGTGGGCGTTGTGGTGCCAGCCGTGAACAAATGCGACGACAAGGAAGTCGGTTTTATCGAACTCCCGGTCGTTCAGTTCGCTTCGCAGCCGTGCGTGAACGACCTGCATTTGTGTCGGCTGGCCGCGCGGGTCATAGAGCCAGCCCTCGTCGTCGAACTCGACAAATCCGGCCCAGTACTTCGCGTAGTCCTCGATCGAATGGGCGCGTGCGTCGGTGGTGCTGCCCGCGTCGGTGCAACCCTTGTTCGGGTTCTCCGCATCGATCGGGATCAACTCGCCGCTCGCGTCGTGGTGCGTGCGGATCTCCGCGACCGAGGTGCAGCCGGTGACCACGAGCAAAGCGGCGAGCCACGAGGCCGTGGACAGCCGGACCGACATCGATGCCAGAGCGGAACGCAGACGGGAGCGGGCGGCGTGGCATTCGGTCTTCATGGTGCAGGTCTCCGTGTCGAATAGCGCCGTTTCCGACGGCGTTAGCTTTGCTGTGCAGGCCCTGCGAGATCGCAGGTCGCCAACGCGCCGCAGTCCGTCGTGTCGACGACGCTCGGTCGTCCACCGCCGGTGTCGTTGCGATAGAAGCCCAGGCCGTGGATCTGGTCACAGGGCGTTACCGTCGTAGTTGCGGCACACGAACTTGTAGAGATCGATGACGTTGCGCTTGAGACCATATCCGAAGGCTCCGCCCAGCGCGGCGAGGTACTTGTTGGCCGACGTGCCGACACCGTCGTCGTATCTGGCGAGTTCATCGAAGGTAGCTTGATCCAGGGCCTCGAACAATCGCCAGACATTGGTCTTCTCGGCCATGCCGAGCTGTTGCCCGTGCCGTCTGAGAACAGGACTAGTCGCTTCATTATTGTTCGCAGCGGTTGCTTCGCGCCCTTGCCTGCGCATGAGCCAGCCACCGAGGAGCCAGCCACCGAGGTGGAGACGGTAGCAGTGCGCGGCTTTAGCCTCATCCCCAATGGGAAGTAGACACTAGCGATCCGCCGAACGAGACTTCTCGTTCTTCGACGATCCGAGGTCCCGAGCAGCACACGACTGCGGCGAGCCGTCGCGCGGAGGATAAGAGCGGCCACGCGGCGATAGCTGCGCGCGATCGCGTCACCTGCCAGTGACATCGACGAGGTGCTGACAGCCTTGCGGGGAACCTGTGCCGACAAACACTCCCGGCCTACGACGAGAGTTGTTGTCGGCGCTGAGGCGGCGCCACCGCCGCGATCGTTCGGCGCGGGCGAGACGCCCGGCGCAGCTGCGCTGGTGGCGTTGCGCGGCCTCGCGCCGTGCGTAAGAGATCAGTGCCTGAGCGCGATCGAGGCTTCGCCCGTCGTTGCAAGAGGCCCGGCCAGCGTGTCGGCGTCTTCACAGAAGAATGCGTTACGACCGCGCCGTTTGGCTTCGTAAAGGGCTGCGTCCGCGCGTCGCAGAAGCTCTGCGTCGTCGGTTTCGCCATCGCACTGCATGGCGATCCCGACGCTTGCAGTGATCACGAAGAGTTTGCCTCCCAAAGCGATCGGTGCCCTCAGCGTCTCGAGCAGCTTGCCCGCAAGCGCTTTCGCGTCGTCCGCGCCGCGCAGACCTTCCAGAATCACCGTGAACTCGTCACCCGCCAGTCGCGCCACGGTATCGGACTGCCGCACGCAGTCCCGCATCCTCGTGGCAAACACCTTCAGCAGTTGATCGCCCGCCTCGTGGCCGAGCGTGTCGTTGATGTTCTTGAAGTGATCGATATCCAGGAACAGCAGCGCCATCGTGCTGCTGCGAGTCGCGCGCGCCATCGCCTGCTGCAGCCGTTCGACAAACGATGCTCGATTCGGCAGATCGGTGAGCGTGTCGAACTCGGCGCGGTGACGCAGCCGATCTTCGGCCACCTTGCGCGTATTGATGTCGGCATACGTACCGGCCAGCCGAAGCGCGCGGCCGCCGGCGCCACGCTCCACCACGCGTCCGCGGGCGCGTACCCACAGCCAGTCTCCCAAGCGTCTGCGGATCCGGAACTCAGCGTGATACACCGGCACCGCGCCTGCCAGGGCCGCTTTCAGGCTGGTTTGCATCGCGTCCATGTCGTCGGGATGCACAAACGACCGCAACTCCGCGGCTGACACCGTGGTCTCGACCGCAGGCTCGTCTCGCATCGCGGACGCCTGCGCGCTATGGTAAATGCGGTCGGCGCTGATGTCCCAATCGAACAGGGCGAGACCGGAGCCTTCCAGCGCCAGACTCAATCGTTCCTCGCTGCGAGCGCGCTGCTGTTCGGCCTCGTGGCGGACCGTGAGGTCGTTGATCAGCGCGTACACCCCCTGGACTGATCCGTCGCTACTGAGTTGGGGAATCAGGGTAACTTCAACGTAGCGCGGGCCGTGCGGCGTGGCCATCTGGCGTTCGTAGACGACCCTCGCGCCGGCCAGCGCAGCGTCGATGTGGTGTCGAAAGCCGCTGTACGCTTGTTCGCCGTAGACCTCCCGCACGGATCGCCCGAGAAGCGAGGCAGGGTCGACGCAGAGCCAATCCCGGTAGGCGCGATTGACGAAGCTGAAGCGCTGCTGCAGATCCCAGCGGGAGACCAGCGCTGGCAGACTATCGGTCACTTGCTGCAACTGTTCCTGGCTCTGTTGCAGCATGACAGCCGTACGCGCGAGTTCGGCATCGGTGCGCCTGCGCTCAGTGATGTCCAGGTGCGTGCCGATGATCCGCACAGGCCGGCTGTTCGAATCGCGCTCAACGATCATCGCCCGGCTCGACAGCCAGAGGTAGTGGCCGGCCTTGTGCATCATTCGATGCTCGCAGCCGTACGATGTGACCTCGCCGCGCAGATGCGGCAGGATGGCCGCCTCGACGAGCGCCCGATCGTCGGGGTGTATCAAGTCTCTCCACGCACCACCCTGAGGCAGCTCGTCATCCTGTAAAAACCCGAGCAGCGCCCTCTCACGCGGGTTGATGACGAAGTTGCCCGTGGGAACATGCAAGTCCCACAGGCCCAGGTCGGCGCCCTGCAACGCGAGCCCGAGACGCTCAGCGCCTTGTTGACGCTCCTTCGCGGCGTGCGCTGCAAGGAGATCGAGCACGTTGCGCCGCCGCTGGCTGAAGTGCAGGCCAAGTCCCGAACCGAACACGACCACCGCGTAGAAGAGTCCGAACCGCAGCGCCTGATTGCGCCACGGCAGGTAGATGGCCGACAGCTCACGGCTGACCGCGACCACCAGGGGCTTGTCCATGTGAAGATCGGTACGAACGAGCGTGCGCAGTGCCATCATGCAATCGTCGCCGGTGGCCAAGACCCTCCCGGTTATGAGGCTTGCAGTTTGCCCACTCTGCTGGTGCCGGATGAACAGCGAGCCGGGTTTAGCCAGATTCATTCCGAGCGCCTGGTCGTTCATCGGTGTGTTCACGAACACCTGGCCATCGCTGTGGGCGACGGACGTCCGCATGTCGGGGGCGTAGAGCACGGATTGCAACACCACCTGGAAGTATTCCGGATCGAGCGTCGCCAGGACAACACCGGCGAACTCACCCTGGGCGCTCGTCAGTACCCCGCTGAGGACAATCACGAGCGGACCCAGCGGCGACTTGAACGGCGCCGAGACGTAAAGCACAGTGCGGTCTGGCCGCTGACGCGGCGTGGTGAAGAAGTCGCGCTGGCTGGAATTCGTGCCAAGCAGTTCGGCGCGGCTCGATGCCACGATCACGCCATGTGCGTCCAAGATCGCCATCGTGCGAACACCGGGCATGGCGTCACTCAGCAACTTGAGTCTGCCCGAAGTAGCCGCCTCGCCACCGACGCGCTCCGAGTGTTCTAGCTCATCGCGGATTCCCGTGAGCGCGTAGCTCACGCCTTCGAGTTGACGGATCAGGTTCTCGTCGATTACTCGGGCCTGGACCTGGAGCCGGTCGCTTTCCCGTGCTTCCACGAGCATGCGCTCGCGGTAGAGCGCGGCGGCCAACGCCACACCGAGGAGCAGCAACAAGCCACCCGCGGCCAGCCACTCGACGCGAAAGCGTCGGGGCTGAGTGGTGATGGGGCGACTCATGTGCAGATGCGAAAAACTAGGTGCTCGAGCGGCGCACGAGGCCTCGACTGAATCGGGGCTGAACGCGCCAGTCCTTGCCGATTCCCCCACCGACGAATTGGCACGGGCTGTGCGCGAACGGCAGAGTGCTCGGGCATGAAGTTGCCATCGTTTTCGACCGCGGCGGCCCCGACTTTAGCGATCACCAGGCTCCGGTCCGGCTCCGAATTCCCTCGAGGCTCGAGTGGGAAGCGAAGCTGCGAGCACCTAGCCTAGGCCAAGCCTAGGCCCAATACTGTTTAGATAATCAGAACCGGTGTCGGTTGATGTCGCAAGTGCAGTGGCTCACCGCGGCGGCGAACGTTGTAGTTGCTCATCTTGCGTTTGACGCCGCGAGGGTTCAGGCGCCCGCGGCTGCTGACGCAGCGCC
>JANYBE010000074.1 GCA_025360945.1 Rhizobacter sp.
CGACTCCGGCTTGTCGGCCGCCATTGCGCTCATCGCAGCAGCAAGCAGGGCAGCGGCCATCGCGGTGGCGCGCATCTTGTGAAGTTCCATTTTGACTGTCTCCTGTAGGTGGTCTTTAAGTGACTAGCAGAAAAACGTCTTGCAGTGCAGGCGCCTGTCCAGGCGGCGCCCTCGGGTCGATGTCAGTTCGATTGCGGATCTCCAGGTTGGTTGAAACATGCCGCGGGGTCTGGTGGGCCAGCGGCGCCCCGTTCGGACACTTGAGATGAACGAACAATTGACGCTTGTCAAATGCTTGAGCACTAGGCTTAACCGTGAACGTTGCTCCTAACTAAATTCCGCCTTGTCAGCTCCCGCTCCATGGTGGTCGACCTCATGTCATGGTGTCTCGTTAAGCAAATCTCCGCGCGTCAGTCCCGGCGCCGACTTGAGGCGCCAGCCGGCGCGCGAATAGTTCGACGCAACGAAGCCGCGCAGGTCCGCGATGACTTGGTCGGCCTCACGCAGTACACGGGCATCATCGACCCCAAGCGCAAACATCCCGGCCGCGACGACGGCGTGCACGCCTGCGACCGCGTCCTCAATGCCAACGCAATCCGACGGGTCGGCGCCGAGCGCGTGCGCCGCCGTCAGAAAGACTTCGGGTTCGGGTTTGCCGCGTGCGACGTTGTTGGCGTCGACGACGTGGTCGAACGCCGCGGTGATGCCCAGCTGCGCCAGCACGTTCGCTGCGTTCTTGCTCGCGGAACGCGGCAGCCGTCGGCGCGCGCCGACTCGAGAGCGGCGAGCGCGCCGGGCAGTAGGTCGGCCGGCGTGATCGTGTGGATCAGGCGCACGTAGTGGGCGTTCTTGCGATCGGCGAGCTGCTGCTTCTCGGTCAGCGTGAAGTGCCGGTCAGAGCAAATCAGGATCAGCTCGAGCGAGTCCATCCGCGACACACCTTTGAGGCGCTCGTTGAAGACCGCGTCGAACTCGACGCCGACGCTCGCGGCCAGGTCGTGCCAAGCAACAAAGTGCAGGTTCGCGGTGTCGGTGATGACGCCGTCCAGATCGAAGATGAACGCGCGCGGGCGGGTGGATTTCGTCATGGGGAAGGTGCATCCGGCGTCAGGGAGTCGTGGGCGGCGGAGAACGATGCACGCGGGTGGCTCGCGGTCAGCTGAATAGCTTGGTCGCGATGCTTCAGCATCAACATTCTGCCGGCGTCGAGCCGGTAGTGGAAGCCGCCACGGTCGACCCGCAAATGCAGCCGGGCATCGCCGACGCACAACCGAAACGCATATCCCGTCCAGGCCGCGGGCAGCTGCGGGGCGAACGCCGGCACGCCGCGCTGCATGCGCAGCCCCGCGAAGCCTGCGACGACGCCGAGCCAGGTGCCGGCCATCGCGGCGGTATGCACACCGTGGCGAGTGTTGCCGTGATGATCGTCCAGGTCGGTGCGGACGCCGTCGACGAAGTAGCGATAGGCCTTGTCGTGGTAGCCGACCTCGGACGCGACGATGCCGAAGATGCAGCGTGATAGCGAGGAGTCGTGGGTCGTCAGCGGTTCATAGTAGTCGAAGTCGCGGCGCTTGTCGGCAGCATCGAACTGGTCATCAAGCAGCAGCAGTGCGAGCAGCACGTCGGCCTGTTTGCAGACCTGGTGGCGGTAGATCACCAGCGGGTGGTAGTGCAGCAGAAGCGGACGCTTGGCCGGATCGATGTCAGCTGCTTCCCAACGCGGTTTGGCCAAAAAACTGTCGTCCTGCGGATGGATGCCAAGCCTGCGGTCGTAGGGCAGGTACATGCGCTCGGCGGCGCGTTGCCACTGCACGGGCTCGGCGGGCGCCAAGCCGATCGCGGTGCCAATGTGCCGCAGCGCGCCGGGGTGTGTGCTCGCGAGCCACTGTGCGATCTCGGCCGCGAAGGCCAAGTGCATCCGTGCCATCGCGTTGGTGTAGAAGTTGTTGTCGACTAGCGCCGTGTATTCGTCTGGGCCGGTGACAGCGTGGATGCGAAACAGCGCCTCGCGGCCATCGAGTCGCGGCGCATCGAAGTGGCCCAGGCCGAGCCAGATGCGTGCGGTTTCGAATACCAGCTCTGCGCCGTGCGCGAGCATGAACATGTCGTCGCCCGTCGCCTCCCAGTAGCGCTTGACCGCGTACGCGATGTCGGCATTGATGTGGAACTGCGCTGTGCCGGCCGGGAAGTAAGCCGAGCACTCCGGGCCGCTGATCGTGCGCCACGGAAACAGCGCGCCCTGCGGGTGGCTCATCTCGCGCGCGCGCGCTCGCGCGGCGTCCAGGGTGTTGAAGCGGAACTCGAGCAGCTTGCGCGCGATCTGCGGGCGCGTGTGCAACATTACCGGGAAGATGTAGATCTCGGTGTCCCAGAAATAGTGGCCGTCGTAGCCGCTGCCGGTGACGCCCTTCGCAGCAATGTTGGTGCGGCCGTCGCGGCCGGATGATTGCAGCAGGTGCAGCAAATTGAAACGCAGGCCTTGCTGCAACGCGTCGGCGCCGTCGATCTCGACATCGGCCTCCTGCCAGTAGTGTGCGAGGCTGACGTGCTGCTCGGCACACAGGGCGGCGAAGCCAGTGCGGCGCGCATCGGAGAGCGCTTGC
>JANYBE010000117.1 GCA_025360945.1 Rhizobacter sp.
TGGTCGGGACGGCGGGATTCGAACTCGCGACCCCTTGCACCCCATGCAAGTGCGCTACCAGGCTGCGCTACGCCCCGATCGGAAACAGATTATAGATTGATTCGACGTGAGCTCAGATCGCGAGCAGACCGCGGATCGAAATCAACTCCTGACGCATTTGCGGCATCGACAGCGCCATCGTCGAGACCTCCGGCTGCGGAATCGCTGCGGAAGCGTCGGCGGCCATCGCACCTTCAGCCTCGAGCTCTTCGATCACGTCATCGAGGTCGATCACATCGTCCTGCACCACGCCGTTGGCGGCCGAAAGGGCGGGTCCGCGTCCCGCACCTGATTCGGTTAGCCGGTTGCGCGCGCCACTGATTGTGAAGCCCTGCTCGTACAGCAGATCGCGAATCCGTCGGATCAGCAACACCTCGTGGTGCTGGTAATAGCGCCGGTTGCCGCGCCTTTTCATCGGCTTTAGCTGCGTAAACTCCTGCTCCCAATAGCGCAGCACATACGGCTTGACGCCGCACAGATCGCTGACCTCACCGATGGTGAAGTAGCGCTTGGCTGGTATGGATGGGAGCGCTTTCTCCATGAAAATCAACAAGTTCAGGGCAGAAAGCTAAGACTTTACTCGAACTCTTCCTCCGGCGGTATGTCACCTTGCACAACTCCCTTGAGTTTGTGGCTGGCGTGAAAAGTGACTACGTTGCGCGCCTTGATAGGAATTGCTTCGCCGGTGCGCGGGTTGCGCCCTGGACGCGGCGCCTTGCGGCGGATGTTGAAGTTACCGAAGCCCGACATCTTCACGTCGTCGCCCGACACCAGCGTCGCGTGAATTAGGTCGAAGAAGGCTTCGACCATGTCCTTCGACTCTCGCTTGTTCAGACCGAGGCGTTCGAACAGGAGCTCGGCCAGCTCCGCCTTGGTGAGCGTCGGTGTCTCCAGCGTAGGGAGCATCACGCGATTCGGCGGCTGGTCGTCGCCGGCAGGGAGGGTGGGATCGTCTTCGGGGTGGCTCATCGCATCAGCCTCGCAGGCGCACGCCAAGGCGTTGGCCGAGTGTCGCGACCACGTCATCGACCACGGCGGTGATGCGGTCGTCGGTCAGCGGGGCTTCGTCATCGAGCAGT
Source organism: Rhizobacter sp. (assembly GCA_025360945.1). Lineage (GTDB taxonomy): Bacteria > Pseudomonadota > Gammaproteobacteria > Burkholderiales > Burkholderiaceae_C > LMDS01. The sequence goes on from JANYBE010000117.1 coordinate 1,119, forward strand.
TCCATGCGCACGCTCAGACTTCGCTCGCCCGAGCGCATGTCCGAACTCGGCTGCGCGGGCTTGTAGATATCGACCAACTTGATCGCGCGGATCAAGGTCTTGTGCCTGGCGGCGCCGATAGCGGCCATCAACGCATCGTGCGTGATGGCCTCACCCACCACCAAGGAGATGTCGCGCCAGACCGACTGCTGGCGCGGGATGGACGTGAACACCGGCAGTTCGCGCTGCAACAGCGCAGCCGCATCGAGTTCAAAGAGCAATGGCGCGATCGGCAGTTCGTAGGCTTGCCGCCACTTCGGGTGCAGCTCGCCCGCGAAACCAATCTCCACGCCATCGAGCTCGACGCCGGCGCAGCGGCCCGGGTGCATCGCCGGATGCTCGGCCGGCACAAAGTGCACCGTGCGCGGTGCGAGCAATGCTTCAATATCACCCTTCAGATCGAAGAAGTCGACACTGCGTTCTTTCGTGCCCCACTGTTGCGCGTCGACGCTGCCGTAGACGAGCCCGGCAAGCCGCATCGGTTGCGCGACGCCCGCCACACTGACCGCGCCGTCCACGACACCGGCGTCGCGCATGAACACGCGCCCGGCTTCGAAGACGCGCACGCGTGTTGCCTTGCGCGTGATGTTCAGGTGCAGCACCCCGATCAGGCTGCCCAGCAGACTGGAGCGCATCACCGCGAGATGGCTGGCCATCGGGTTGACGAGTCGCACCGGGTCCGCGTTGCCCGCGATTTCGTGCTCCCAGCGCTCTTCGACGAAGCTGAAGTTGATTGTCTCCTGGTAGTCGAGCGCGGCCATCTGGTGGCGCACAGTGTCGAGGCCACGGCGGGCTTCGCTACACACGCGCGCGGTGAGAGCGGCAACGGGCGGCGTGTCGGGCAGCGTCTGGTAGCCGAGCACGCGGATCACCTCTTCGATGAGGTCTTCTTCGATCTGAAGATCGAAGCGCCACGTCGGTGGCGTGACGCTCAGTCGCCCCGGTTCGCTGTTGAA
>JANYBE010000123.1 GCA_025360945.1 Rhizobacter sp.
GCTCCTGGTTCTCGAACTCGTAGATCGTCAAGTAGTTCGGGGCCGGCTGCGTCGTCGTTCCGACGTGATACGTCTCATCGGCCAGCTTGAAGCGGCTGACCTTCTTGACGCAGTCACCCTTCAACAGCATCGGTACATGCACGTCGTCGTACCAGCTATTGAACTTGGCTTCGTCCTCGGCCCGGCACTGGATGCCCACGATCCAGATCAACGCTTGATTCGTCATGGTGGGAATCACTTCTTCGCGATGGCCTGGAAGAACCGGACATTGCCCTGCTCGCGGTGGCTGCGCAGCGTGTGCGTCGTCATCACCGGGTGCTGTTCGAAGGCGGGCTCGGGCACCAGCGGGTTGCCGGTCCACGAGATCAGGCGGCAGATTCGGCTGCTGATGCGCCAGCCCTTGTCGGTGCGGACCAGCTCGTCGTCGTACCAGCCACGGCCGACCCAGTCGGCGCCACCGACCGCCGAGTCGCGCGACAGCAGCCAGTCGCCGTAGGTCAACGCATTCGCCTTGTCGCCATCGACGTGTACGCACGAACCCGTCATCGTGTGCATGTGGTTGGTCAGCGTTTCGTGGAAGTCCTTGAAGGCAAACTTGAGCGCGCCGACCGACTTCCAGACCGCCCCGGCCGGCCCGAAATCGGCATGGACATCGGCGGTGAAGATTTCATCGAGCAGCTCCCAGGCGTGCGCATCCAGCGCGACGCCATAAAGATTGATGACATCGATGATCTCGATCTTGTCTCGCGATTCACTCATGGTCTTGTTTCTCCGATTCCTGTCCGACGGTGACGATTCGAAAACTCAGGTCTTCATGTATTCGATGACTTCGAGCACGTTGCCGAACGGGTCCTTGAAGGTCAGGATCTTGAATTTGCCGCCGGTCGGCGCGATGACCACTTGCGGTTCGCAGAGGAAGACGATGTCGCCGCGCGCCTTCAGCTTGTCGTAGACCGCATCGGTGCTGTCGACCGAGAACGCCATGCGATTGATGCCGGCGTGGTTCAGCGGCGCCGTCGGGCCCGGCGCGACGACGGTCTTCGGCGACACGAACTCGATCAGGTCGATCACAGTGGCGTTTTCGGCGTCCTTGCCGACCAGGTGGTCGGCGTGGATCTCGATCGTCTGGCCCGGAAAGCCGAGCACTTCGCCGGGGGCGCGTTCGTGCCGCAGCGCACCGATCGATTTGAGTTCCAACACGCCGCAGTAGAACTGGAGGGCGGCTTCGATGTCGGCGACGGTGATGCAGACATGGAACAGGCGGTTGAGCATGATTTTTATCCTTGAGGGGGTGATGCCGGCGCGATCAGCGAAGGGCTGCAGGCAATGTATGCAGCGCCGGGCCGCATGGGAAATGACAAATCCTGCTGCGCCTCAGCCGAGTACGTGATCGATGTGCGGCGCGCGCTGCAGCCCTCTGCGAAAGCCCGGCGCGGTCACGCGCTGGAGGGCGTGCCGCCGAAGCCGGCGACCCTTTTCAGGACCGGATCGGTCCCCTTGCCGCGGTGCGACACCGACGCGTCGGGGTGGTCATCGAACCAGCCCGCCGCGGGGTAGCGACACATCCAGTCGACCATCAGTCGACGCTCGGCAATCAGCCAGGTGCCTTCGCGGCACTCGAAGCGGTCGACGTAGCGCGCCCACAGCTTCACGGTGTCGCCCTTCCAGTGGTGACGCTCCGATGCCTGGTGATCGGCCTGCAGGTAGGTTTCGACGTAGGCCATCTTGGGGCCGTCGAATTCGATCAGGCTGTTGCCCAGAAAATGCATCGTGCGTTCGAAGCGCGGCATCTCGTCGGTCAGGAACTGGAAGAATCCTTCGGCACCGCCGACATGCAGGCTCGCCGGGAAGTGGATGTAGGCGTCCTTGTGGAATGCGCCTCGCACCAGCGACATATCGATCCTGTCCAGGCCGCGGCAATAGCGCAGCAGGACATCGTGGATTTCGGTGCGTGCGCAGAGTTCTTCGAGAGTCATGCGTGTCTCCATTGGGTACGGTGTTTACTGCCGCGTCCGCCCGGTGGCGCTGGCCATGAACGGAAAGGGATCGGAATAGAAAGGGCGGATCTCGCAGATCCGTTGCCCTCGGAAGCGGATCAACTCAGCCACCTGCGGCGCAGGACCCTGGTTCCCGGCAAGCGAAAACTCGACGATCTACACCGCATAGTCGCCCCCGATCGTGGTTGCGACGAAGGTCAAGCCCTCGACCTTTGCCGCTCGCCGCACGAGGGGTATCAGATCGAGAAAGGCGTCCTTTCCGCGGTACGTGCCGCCGAAGGGCATGAACGACGGGATGGTGATGACGAAGTCGTCGGTCAGCAGCTCGCGCGCCCGTGCATGGTCTCCAGCGCCATTGAGCGCGTAATGCTGCCGAAGAACCGCGAGCCTTTCCTCGGGCGTGGCGACCTTTGCGCCAGCGCTTGTGTCTTCGGAGACGCATGGGTGTTCCCTGCTGGATCGTCACCGACCTTGGGCTGGAACAATGGGCAATTGAATGAAGCCCGGGTGATCCGGCCCGGTGTAGACCGCGTTGCTTGCACCGTCGTGGTAGGCCGAGTCGTAACTGTGCCGCGGGCCGTGGTCGACGCCGTCGAAGGGCTGGATATCCACACGCAGCCGGCAGCCCTTTCGGATCAAGGCCGTGTTGGGAATAAGCTCGATTTGGACCGGCACGACTTCGTTGGCCCGCAGCGGCGCGCAGTCGGCCTTGCGATGCGTGTGCTTGACCGTGTAGTGGCTGGAGCGCGATACATCGATCTTGCGGTGCGACACCTTCAGCCAGCCCTTTGCCAGTGGGTAGTTCGGCACATTCATGCCCATCGTGATCGGGCCGGCGTAGTCGACCTCGCGGCCTTCCTCATCCAGGATGCGCAGGCTGATGTAAATGTCCATGTCCTGGCTGCTGGAGGACACCCACAGGCTGGCCTTGCCGTAGCCGGCGAAGATCATGTCCTCCGTGACCGGCTCGCTGATGAACGAGATGCCGGTCTTCCAGATTTCCAGCACGGCAGGCGGCTTCACCCGCAGGAAACACGGCGGCGGCCCTGTGCGCCATTCAAGCGGAATGTCAGCCGAGTATTCGGCCCGCTGCTCGGTGGTGGGCGGTGTCGTAGACAGTCGCAGGAAGTCCTTGCGGTACGCGTCGCCCTGCCAGTCCACTGTCGTCGCATCAAAGAACCAACGGGGGTAGGTCGTCCTGGCGATCGGCCACTCTTTCTCTTCCTGCAAATACGAAGCGCCATTGCCGCTGCGGATTTCCAGGCGAACCGGCGGCTTGTCCATGATGCCGTTGTCGACCCCCTTCAACCAGTGGTCGAAGAACGCTTGATGGTCGGCGATGGCCGCGCGCGAATAGGGCTTGGTAAACCAGTCTTCCCAGAAGTCGAGCTTTTTGGCGGTCGTGTTCGTCGCGAGATAGGCTTCGCTGCTGCCCAGCTGGTGAAAGTGCGCCATGTGGGTGGTGCAGGCCACCGCCCACAGCGGCACTTTCACCCGGCTCATGTCCGGGCTCATCAGGATCGTCGAGCGGGGGCCGAACGCCGCGGTGGTGTCGGAGTCCCGGAAAGAAGCATCCTTCAGCATGCCAACGAAATCGACGGCATTCGGTTCGCCGCAGACCGCGGCCAGCACGCCGGCCTTGTACCAGTGGACGAAGA
>JANYBE010000159.1 GCA_025360945.1 Rhizobacter sp.
ATCAACACGATCCCGATCCGCATCGCGCATGGCGAGCCGTTGGCCAGCCTCGGCGAGCCGCTCGGCCGCGCCCCCTCCGAACGCACGCCGGGTCCGTTGAGCGCTATGTCCCATGGATGAGTCGCTGCCTGGCTTGCGCGAGATGCGGATGTTCGTGGCGGTGTACGAGAAGCGCTCTTTCACCGCCGCCGCGGAACGTGAGTTCGCGACCCAGTCGGGCGTGTCGCAACACGTCAAACAGATCGAGGAGACCTTGGGCGTGCAGCTGTTCGACCGACTGAAGAAGACGATCGAGCCCACCGCCGCGGGCGACCTGTTCTACCGCCACTGCGTGGAGGTTCTCGCGGCCAGTTCGAAGGCCCTGCTCGCGCTGGACAGCTTCGAACCCGGCCTCTCGGGCGAAGTCCGCTTCGGCCTGACACCGACGCTCGCAACCTACCAACTCGCGCCGGCCTACTTGCGCCTGACGACGCAGAACCCCAACGCCTGCGTCGCGGTGATCGACGCGCCCAGCAACATGTTGGTCGACATGGTCCGCGCGAGGGAGCTCGACTTCGCGATCATTCCGTCGATCTCCCAGCCGCCCGCAGATCTGGTCACGACGCTCTTCGCGGCCACGCCCGCCTTCCTGGTTTCGTCGATGGCCCACGCGAGCGATTTCCGGCATGGCGACGCGCTCGAGCTCGGCAAGCTGGCAAACCTCAAGCTCCTGGCGCCGGACAGTCGCGAGCATGAGCAGTGGATCGGCTCGCAGCTGGGAGCGCCCTCGAGGTCGGGCCGCGCGCATCAGCTCGACGCCGTGCTCGCCACGCTCGACCTGATCCGGCAAAGCGAGTGGATGGCGATCCTTCCCGGCCTGCTGTTCGTCCACGACATCAAGGCCGACCCGGCGGAGCGCGACTTCCGGCTCAACCCTTTCTCCGGCGCGGGCCTGACCCTGGAATTGTTGGTCGTGCGGCCACCTCAGCCAACGCCTTCGCTGCTGGCACAGGCGGCCATTCGTGTCCTTCAGCAAGTGACCGAGGAGCACATCGTGCTGCTGCGCAGCTTGTCGTCGGACGAGGAATCCGCCCCGAGCAAAGACCGCGCTCGCCTCGAGCGCTGATCCCGACCGCGGCGGCTTCAGGCTCATCGGCGAGAGGCGTCGAGGCCAGCCGCTTCCCTGCGCACGAACGCTTCGAAGGTGATCGGCGTGCGGCCCAGAAGCCACGTCAGGACGTTGGAATTCCCGACAAAGTCATGGCTGCTGTAGCGCGCTTCAATGGCGCGAATCATACGAAGCTGGTACGCGAGGGCATCCGGATCGGCATGCCCCATTCGCGCGCGGACAAAGGCCTCGGCATCGATCCGCTCGACCCGGATGTCGCGCCCCAGCACTTCCGTGAGCACCCGGCCGATGTCGTGACCCGCGAAGTGGCCGGGTGCGGCCAGCTCATAGGTTGCGGCGGCATGCCGTTCCGGCTCGGCCAGCACCCTCGCCGCGACATCGGTCACGTCATCGAGATCGACCATCGATTGGCGCCGATCCAGTGACCAGGACAGGCGGAACACACCATCCTCGAACACCGACGAGAGACGATGCGGCAACATGTAGTTGGCGGGCTGCAGGATGGTGAACGCCATTCCCGACGAGAGGAGATGCTCCTCCAGGTCGCGCTTGATCTCGTGCTGGATCAGATCGGTCGTGATGGCATGGAGCACCGAGCTGAACACGAAGTGCTCGACGCCTGCCACCCGCGCCGCGTCCATCATCGCGAAGCCCATGGCCCGCTCGTCACGGTGCAGGGTCGGGCCGATGTGATAGAGGCTCGCGACGCCGCGAACGGCCTCGGCAATGAAGGCAGGCTCGGCGAGGTCGCCCACCAGCACCTGCTGCACGCCTTGTCCCCGGAGGGCGCGGGCCGACGCTTCGGTCCGAACGCAAGCACGCACGCGATGCCCTGCGCCGAGAAGCTTCGGGATCAGTCGCTTGCCCTGGTTGCCGTTGGCGGAGGTGACGAGGATCATCGGATGACCTCGTTCTCGGCTCAGCCGGCTTTCGGAACCTCGCGTGACGCCAGGCTCTCGGCTGCCTGACGTTCGAGAAGGGACTGCCGATGGCCGAAACAGAAGGCCAGGGCACAGCTCGGCTCCAGCGTACCGGCGACGGTCAGCGCGATCTCGGCGGTCCAGTCTTCAAGTTCCTGCGCGGACTTGTCGGGACAGAACCCGGGTTGCACAACTGACGTGGGGCGGGAAGCATTCAGGTTCATCGAAGTCTCCGTTCG